>JBLIBL010000204.1:0-4850 GCA_047633355.1 Polaribacter sp. | reverse complement strand
CTTTGAGATAACCTGCGACTTGCATGTCCTGTGGGGCTGCATTGAAATGTTGCCAATTAAAATCTTCAGGAAACCAAGGCCAGCGGCTTTTTAACCAATCATTATTATACGAGCCTACTTTGGAATAGCGTTGTTGCCACATTTTATCTAATGGTGCAAATCCTGCGGGTTCAGGGGAATTGATTGCTCCAAACAGCGAGGTCTCAGGGTCTTCAATATTTGCCAACACCCATGTTTCATCATTTTTATTTTTTGATTTTGTATAACCCTTGCCAAGCGGATTTTTTGAATAGCCATTGCCCCCAAAACTGTTTTCATAACACAGCGACATTTTAGTAAAAGGTTCAGGTGTTGATATGTTGTCCATTAATCCATACCGATAACGATCACCAAAAACGTTTAGCGATTTACTCTGCTGTGCCACTTGAAACCTGACTTGGCAGGCATTTATCGGTTCGTTTGTGGGGGAGTAACACGTGCCAACTAGCAGCAGATCGGCATGAGGTTTAAAATAGGCAAAGTCAGAGTCGTAATAACAACTTTTTTCTATATCATCATCAAGGTATACACTACCGGTTATTAAGCACGGCTCTTTGGTTAACACAGCATCATTATTAGCTAATAGTTCAAACTCCCCCTTAATGATTAAAGTAAGAGAATATTGAGGAGGATTTATTTGCCAAACGATTGGCGCAAAACTTAGTTGACTATGGTTATATACCTTCATTTTATATTTGTAAAAAACCTACCCTAGGGAGAAAAAAACTTTAGCTGTTCTAATGGGCTAAATTTCTATTAGAACGTTGTAATACTAAGCCTTAAAAAGCACAGGCGTGTCGTTATCCTCCTATATTGGTTTTCCCCCCCGGTTGATCAAGTTTGCCTTTTTTGATATTTACATCGCCTTTGAGTACGTCAATTCCTTTGTGCGTAAATTCTGCAGGCTTTTCCCCTGATTCAAAAATTATCTTGGGTGAATATATTGTGACTGAGTTTTCCTCAATAAGTATGCCACTTGTGCCAACCTCGCCGATTCCGCCTACACTTAAACTGATTTTATCTTTTCCTTTAATCACATGAGTTTTGGCTTCGCCATAATTTTTTCCTGAGGTCTTTGATATGCTCGCGGCTTCACAGATTTCAGATTTCAATCCTACAAAAGAGGATTGTGAGATACCCAGACTGTTTGAAAATTTTGCACCAGCAAACAATTCATTCGTGACAGCACAATTTTTGGAAATTTTTGCTCCTAAAAATTCTTCATTGGTAAAGCCCCACGTTTTTTTCGAATCATTAACATAGTTCCATTCAGACTTATCTCCATGCCTTTCAGTTTTTAATGAATCACCAATTACTTCTGTCTTTTTGCCTTTGATATAAATTGAGTATTCATTTCCAATATTAATAGTTTGATTATTGGCTATATCAATTGATTCATCATTTTTAACAGAAACAGTCTTATTATTATTAACCACTACATCGTAGTCTTTCTGTGCATGCAGATGAATTTCTTCATTTCCTTGTTTGTCTTCAAACCTAAATTCGTTAAAAGTACTACTATTACCACCTTCTGAACTTCTACTTTTGGTGCCGCTTTGCGTGGCATTAGCGGGTAAATCATAAGGTGGCATAGCAGAGCCGTTATATACACTGCCTACCACAATAGGTTTATCAGGATCGCCCCCTAAAAAGTCGATCAGCACTTCCTGACCAATACGGGGGATCTGAATTTGCCCCCATCCTTTTCCTGCCCAGGTTTGAGAAACCCTCATCCAACATGAACTGTTTTCGTCACCTTGTCCTTGTCGGTCCCAGTGAAAAAGCACCTTAATTCGCCCATATTTATCGGTCCAGATTTCTTTGCCTGCGGGGCCTACCACCATAGCAGTTTGAGGGCCAGACATAGTTGGTTTTAATGCGGTTTGCTGAGGCCTAAATTGAACGGTTGACTCAATGGCAGAAAATTCGCATTGATAAATTTCTGAGTCGTCAAGTGTAGACGATGATGAAAATTGGTCGGACTGCAGAATGTAAGTTGATTTTGTGATCAGGTGGCTTTTGTTTTGATCCTCCCTGAAATGATCGCACAAGGTAAATTGCGTGCCCACTGATAAACTTCGAGAATAACTTTTTCCTGTTTTAATCTCATTTAATGCATTTTCTCGTTCCATTAATTTGTGGGTGTATAAGCTACCAGCCTCTCTGTCGTTATATTTTCCTTGATATCGAAATTTTTCCAGTGCAGATAAAGATTCTGTTAATGGATCAGAAGTGATTGTTTCGAGGGCTTTCGATGGAAATTCAAAATCGAAAGCGGTGAGTCTTATTCCGCCTGTCTTAACTGTTTTAAAACTTTCCCAACGAGTAATAACATCGTCAGTAGTAAGAGGATTTGTATCTTCTGGTGGGAAAAAAGTATAACTGCCCAAATGAGATAATTGAGAAACACTGTCAGTTAAAACCAAGGTATGCTTGTTATTAAGATGAGTAAAATAGTAAAAAACACCTTCTTGTTCCATAATGCGGGTTACAAAGTTAAAGTCAGACTCATTAAATTGCACAACGTAGTCTTGAACCGCATAATCTCCCGTAGCCTCTATAATGAAATCACTGATGCCTAGCTCTTGAAAAACCTCTTTTAATATATCAAGGTAAGTTATTTGTTGAAAAATTCGACAGTTTTCACTTAAATGGAGTAACCATAACCATGGAGAAATAATGGCTTCATATCGATGCAAACCAAATTCATTTGATAATTGGTTGAATTGCGTGACTATACCATTGAAGTACCGAGTGTCTTCATTTGATGTCTCTACACTAATTGTAACGTTTTGCCCCATAAGTTCATTTATTGAAATGTTGTCGTTTTCACTTAATAGCTCCGCTTGAATTAGAAAAGGTTGGCTAAGTTCTTCGGTAATTTTAGCCTTAAATAACACTAATTCATCATCATCTAATGGTGTTGATATTGATAATTCTCTGTTTTTCTGAGTTAAAACTGTCTTCATATCCATATAATTTGAGCCTTCTCTAATCTAGATGTTTCATCCCTTTCGACTAAACTAACCTTAATAAAACCAATACAACTAAACATGAAGATTCTCTGTTTTTTTCCTATTCTTTATCTATTCTTTATCTATTCTCTATCTATTCTCTATCTGGAATTTGAATTCTGGGTGAATTGCGTACAAAGAAAGAGCAGTGGAACTTCACGTTATTTTATCTAAAAGACACGAAGTTGTTGTTTTTGGTCAGTGTAAAATGACGTTACAATAATTAATTAAGACGGTGGAGTTTTATGCGTAGTGACTGCTGCTTTCGTTTATGCTGAAAACGGATATTAATATATGAATTACAAATTTGGTTCTTTTGCGGTAGATACAACTAATTTCACTCTGCATGATGGAGAAACTGTAGTTTCAGTTGAACCTAAAGTATTTGATCTTATTGTATACCTAATAAAAAATCGACACCGATTAGTTTCTCGTAAAGAGATTTTTGACACCATTTGGGCTGGTCGAGAGATGAGTGATACCTCACTGAGTAATCACATTAAAAGCGCAAGAAAAGTACTAGGTGACGATGGAGTAAAACAACGAATAATAAAAACGACCCATGGTCGAGGTTATCAGTTTATTGCTCCTACTGAAAAATTATCGCAAACTTCTCAGCACCATTGGTTACCGGCTAAAATTTATCCACGACATTATTGGTTTATCATAACTTGCACAGCTATTCTTGTTCTTTTCACTATTCTATTTATTCAATACATTGTAGATAAACCTCAAAATAATAAAATACCGAAAATTGCAGTATTGCCGCTTATCAATTCGATTCAAAATACTAATTTCGATTATCTGGGATTTGTTATTGCAGACCAAATTATAGGTGATTTGTCCTATCTAAAGAACATCACAGTCAGTCCTTCAAACTCGATCCAAAAATATTCAAATAAAAATCATGATGCTTTATCAGTAGGAATGGATCTAAGTGTTGATTATGTTTTAAGTGGCAATTACTACCAACAAGGTGACAAAATTCGAGTGAATTTAGAATTAGTCGATATTAAAACGAATCAATTACTTTGGCGTCTCAATCAATTTGAAGTGGATTTTGGTCACGCCTTTAAACTTCAGGATATGGTTGTCAAAAAAGTAGTTGAAGGCTTGAGAATCGAATTTTCCGAGCAAGAATTCAACCTAATTAATAAAGATGTATCAGCAAACTCCCTTAGCTATGAATATTATTTCAGAGCTATTTCCTACCCTTTCACAATCGAAGGAAATAGTTTAGCCGTAGAAATGCTTAAAAAATCAATCGACATTGATGATGGTTTTGCACCTGCATATGTGCAGTTAGGTAATAGGATCCGAAAATTAGAACAATATGGTTTAGTCGAAATCAATAACACCACAAGTGCTGAAAATTATTATCTCAAAGCGCTATCTTTAAATCCCGAATTAATCAGCGCCCTGTCTCATTTATCTTTTGTTTATACTGAAAACAATAAAATTGATAAAGCGGTGGTGCTTGCACGAAAAATGCAAAAAATAAATCCCAATAGCGCCACTGCCCATTTCACTTTAGGTTACATCTATCGATACGCTGGCATGGTTGAGCAGGCAATTAAGGAAATGGAAGCAGCTGTGAGCATCGACAGTAAAAATCAAAGATTTCGATCTTTAATTGCTTCATATTCAGCGACAAACGAATATCAAAAAGCCCTAGATATGATTCATTTTTATCCAGAAAGTCCTTTTACCCTTGGTTGGCGCGGCTTAATATCGTTACATTTAGGGCATAAAGACCAAGCGCTAGCTTATTTTGACCAAGTCATTAACTCCGACCCA
>JBLIBL010000203.1:0-4870 GCA_047633355.1 Polaribacter sp. | reverse complement strand
AATAAATTTTGGCCAACGGTTAACCGTATTGATGATGTTTATGGCGACAGAAATTTAATTTGTAGTTGTCCTCCGGTTTCGAGTTATCAGGATTAGTAGCTGATTGATCAAGACTATTCAGGTTGGAAACCGATCAGATCTAGTTGGAAACCGCTAATCTAGTTGGAAACTCTAACTAAAGAATATTGAAAGGCGAATCAGAAATGGTTCGCCTTTTTATTTGTTAACTATAAACCAATATATTTAGTATTATCTTTTTTCTGCAAAGTATTTCAATTTTAGACAAAGCCATTTAAAGGTTACATCTGAATAATAAGTTGCGTTCATCTATATGCAGGCACGATAGTATGATCCAAAACGTCTTCTCCGCCTACATTGGAGACGTTAGCACATTAATCCTAACGTCCGCTTGAAGCTCATTGCTGCCAGTCGGGTTTCGTTTCTGAACGATAACTTTTGCCCATAAATATTCATAGCAAAGTGCAAAGTTTTCACTTTGCTAAGGCTCACTAAGATACGATAGCGGACGTACCACTATTTCGTTTTATGACTTCTCTGTGCGCTTAGTTGACGTAACGAACTGAAAAGTCTAATGTCTTGTTAGACTAAAATTGCGGACGTTAATTTTTTGGTTTAATACCTATGTGTAAATGCGTCTACGGAAAAACTCATAAGTAAAATGATGAAAGGAAGTTGGTTTAAAATGGATGATATTTCAGGAAATATTTTATCTTTACTGGGAGATACCTCTTTTCCTCCACTTGTGATGCTTGATGGTGATTGGGGTGAAGGTAAAACCTATTACACTCAAAAAACACTAATACCAGCGCTTGAGAAACTAGATAAGAAATGTGTTTTCTTTTCCTTAACAGGGCTTTCTAGCATTGATGATTTTAAAGATAGACTTCTTTCAGCAAGCATACTTAAAAATGAGATTAATGGAGAGGAAACAAAAGCCATAGCAGGGGTTTTTGGCACTCTATTAAAGTCTTTTGGTGGAGAAGCAAGTGGTACCATAGCATCACTTTTAGGTGGAGCTTCAGGGCTAATTAAAGAGTCATTGCTTACAAGAATAAGTGATAGATACATCATCATTGACGATCTTGATCGAGTTAAGAAAAAAGATTTAAGCGACCTAATTATTGGAGAGTGCCTTCAATTAGCTGATAGTGGTAATCTCAGGTTTATTTTTGTTGTTAATGATAAAAAATCTCTAGCTGATAATGCAATGAAAGAGAAAGTGTTCTCTGGTGTTATAAAGTTAGATAGAAGTGTTTCAGAAGCGGTAAATATAGCATTTTCTAATTATGATTGGTTCGATAGCTTCAAAGATGAAATAGTAAAAGTTGTAAGTGATAAAAGCTTAAAGAATTTAAGGGTGTTGAAACGGTGTTCTAAAAAAATTAACTCCATATATCTTCTAATAGAGTTAGATGGCGGATTCGATTTTAATGCATCTATATCCCAAGTTATTAATAGTGTTATTACTGTTATGTACTTCCATTATGAAAAAGGTCTTGATGAGACCAATATTTGGGAAAAGTCAGAATTATATAATAGCCTTAGTGATGGTAAAGACGAAGAATACAAAAAATACTCAGAGTTATTCCACATAAGGTCATTATTGACTAAAGAGTTTATAAGTTATTGTGTAGGCGGTTCGAACTGGAAGATAAAAATAAACGATATTGGTAGGCTACCAAAAAAATCCTGTCCTATTGATGCTTTTCTATTCGCCGCAAATTTTCAGCTTGATGATACCCAATTTGAAGATAATGTAGACATACTGTCTAAGTTCGTATTTGATGACATAAACGTTGAGTTCTCAAAATGGTTTGAAGCAGCTTATTACTACTATTTTTTGCAAATAAATAATTTTCTCTCATCTGATAGGCCATCACTGCGTGAAGACTTTGACACTTTAGTCGATAAGAAAGTATTCGATTACACTGACTTCGATGGCCGAACACATAGATTAAGAATTGATTCGGAAGTTACATTCATATTTGAAAAATATGTTGCTGAGCAAGATAAGCATCGAGGTAATCAGAAGCAGACAAAGCAAAGCGATATTTTCGTAAGAATGAAAGCAAGCTGGGGCAATGTTAATCTTGAAGTTTACAAAACTCATCAATACGAACCATTTTTCAATCAATTTAAGATAAATCAGTTAAAAGACTGTGTTAACTGCTGGTCAAACAAAGATATCCTTTATTTCAATGACTTCATAAGTGAGCGATATAAATCTTCAAATATAAAAAACTATTTATCTGATGAACTGGATATCATCGAAAAGTTATTGGGCTATGTAGATGAACTTCATGAAGATGAGCCTTTGGGTAGAAGAAAAGGAAGCTTGGGCTTTTTGAGTTTTAACCTAAAAACTGCTGTTAAAAGTCTTCAAACAGACTTAAAGTAAATTGAACTACCAATAGCAATGTAGCTCTTAGCGGGGAGACGATAACTTAAAATATTAAACTATTGGAACGAACCTTTAATAGCGTCTTGATAACGTCTGGTTATGGTCACTGAACTGTCGTTTCGATGGCTATTTTTAATATCTGAAACCGTCTCGAATGTGGCATTGCCTGAACTGTGTTGATAATTGCTCTACTTCCGCTTGTGGCTATCAGTTGACCTAAAGAATAACCAGTAGTTAACGTCAACTAAGCGCACAAAGTGATCATTAATAATTCCAAAGTGTATGACCGCTTTGGTGGCATTGTTGTCTGTCAAAATGAAGGTAGATTAACGTTTAATGAACACTAAAAACAGTTCAAAAATCTACTGATATTAACGTCCGGTTTCGTATCTAAACTGCCCTTTACTGAGGTGAATTTGGTTAAGAAAAATCGTCCGCTCTGTGGTAAAATTTAGGGTGATTTTGGATTAAAAACACCGCACATTTTTGTCTCAGTGGGGCTACATTCCCTTAACCGAACGCGATTGATGGGCGCAAAACCCCTTTAAGCGACAGATAATACGGCACTGATAGCAAGTAAAAGGATATCGAGCAAATCATATTTTTTACAACGGTCAATACGAGGATCGGTTATTGATTCAAAATTTTTTTAAAAATTAGTGCTCATACTGGAAAACCAATGCTTAGTTAGGTATTGATTTGATCACAGCTACATCAATAATTCAATTTATAGCGATCTTGCCTTAACTCCTACCCTCGGTTAATTGAATTTATTATTAACCGCTGAGCGAAAATTAATCCACTTGCTAGCACTTAACCGATCATAATCCATTATTTGCGCTAGTTTATTAATAGCCTAAGCCTAGTGCAAACTGAATCCTAGTAATCTAAACGCAAACAAAAAGCGAGCTCAGTGGCTCGCTTTTATAACAAAGGTCTTAGTAACTTAAAAGCTGTACTTGTAGCCTAAAGTTAAACTACGTGGTTTACCCGCCATAATCGAGCCATGTGTGCGTGTCGCGATATATCTTTTATCAAGTAAATTATCAATATTTAAGGTGATCTCTTGATTATCAGCAAGGTTATAATGAGCTGCCATATCAACAACAGTGCGGCTATTAATAGACTGATCGGCAGCAATTTCTCCTTGGCCTGCAGTAGTGCGCATTTCATCAACATAACGCACTAAAATATCACTGCGCCATTGCTCACCAACCACACCAACAGTAAGTTGCAGTTGGTTTTCAGGTACATAAGGTAATTCGTCACCCGTTAGGACATTGCCCCAAGTATCTAAACCAGATTGAAAAGCGTTTTGAAACTCTGTTGTCGTAAAGGTATAAGTTAAATCAACAGGAATACTCAATGCACCTGCAGCAAACTCATAACCGGTTTTAACTTCTAAACCTGACACTTTCACTTCGCCAGCATTATATTGGTTACCGATATTGTTATCATCACAACCTTGGCTCGCAGTACAGTTACCGTGCATATTTTCGTAATCAGAATAAAAGACCAAGGCTTCGCCGCTGAATGCTTGCTGGTTGTAACGAAAACCCAATTCATAGTTAATACTTTCTTCGTTTTTTGCTTTATCGTTACCCGGTGCCGGTGGTGCGAAACCTTTTTGTACGCCACCAATAATAATTAAATCATTATTAACACGGTAAGTTAGTGCTAAAGATGGCAATAACACTGAAACATCATTGCTGACGTCTTTCTTCAACGGAGCACTTCTATCAACAACACCTTTGTCCCATTCTTTACGTGAAATAGTCATATCTTCATAACGTAAGCCAGCATTAATGACGAAATCACCTAGAGTAAATTCATCATGCACAAATAAAGCAATCGCTTCTGCCGAATCAATACGATTAGAATCCGCCCCTTGGATACCGGCATTAATTAAGCTCATTTCATAACTAGTGTCTAGTGTGTAATTATCAACCCATTGAAAGCGGTCCATTTCATCTTCATGGTAGCGAGCACCAAATTTGACTTGGTGTGCGCCAAAGTCAGTATTTAGGACGGTTTGAAGGCCTTTTGATTCATAGGCACGGCTATTGGCTTTAACATCAACACTAATTTCATCATCACTAAAGGTACCATTATCAAACGCAGCAGCATCGTCAATAGCACCGTCATTTAAGCTCTTGCTGTTGACTTTACTGGTTTTATACCAGTTACGGCTAAACTCATTGTAATAAGCTGATGTGCTTAAGTTAAAGCGATCAGACAACTTAATATGGTGGTTGATTTGCAACTGTTTATGCTCAGTATCCATATTATCGAGCTGCGATGCAGAATAACGAGAATAAGGGTTAGTTTTAAAATCAGCTTCAGTTAAACCCATATAGGTTTCATCAGAATTTTCATCGGAATATTTTAATTTAAATTCTAGCTCTTGATAATATTTCGCATCGGTATCACTGTTGATCATCATTTTTG
>JBLIBL010000202.1:0-4884 GCA_047633355.1 Polaribacter sp. | reverse complement strand
GTAGTAAATTTTTTCATGTTGTTCTCCAGGTTTATTAAACTATATGTTTAAAAATCTTTAGTGACTTTACCATTAGAAGTAAGTCGCTAAATTCCATTAAAAACTATCTATAAATACAAGTTATGCCCCATTTTCATTATCAACCCCACAAACAAAATTCTTGCGTACCGAGCGACCGCAAATGAGATAAAAAGGTGTATCCAATAAACTAATTTGTTATGAACTAGGTTTAGGTATAAAAATCACTCGACTTAATAAAGGTAACTTAAGTCTAGTTTATTAAAACAAAACAGCATAAGTTATTATGGGTGGCCTAATAAGTGGTGACACCTGACTTATCCATTAACTGATAGACTTGAGCATCACTTATCTGATTTTTACAAATGAATTTGTAATAATAAATGACGCTAAAATAATGCAGCGTCCAATAATCGTAGTAAGTTTCATTTTATTCATTTAGTTGTTAGCAACATTTTATTATCATATTGAATCTAAACCTACTTACGTATCCCTAAAGGTATTAGATAAAGCCTTTGAAGGAGTAACCAAATTTATGGGGTTACTTCACAAAGGGCTTTGTATTCAAAATATAGCATGAGATCAAATGAGAATAGTTCTCAAGTGTCACCGACCCCTTTTATTGAAGGTTAACTCAATAATATTTTTCCATTTATATATAAACCTGCTGCTAAAATCGAACTTAGAATAACTACAGTCGTAAATATTAATCTTGTTGGTTTCTTAATATTTAGGTTCGTTATTGCATACTTGAAAATCATTATTTGCATAATTGGTCCAATAATGAAATACGCTAGAAGTATGTAACTACCCAAAGATAAATGGGTATCTTGAGTATTAACCCCGAACAATAACAGTATTTTATTGAATAGCGTTACTATAGTTGGGAAATGAAATATAGCTATGATAATCGGAATCCATAGTATTAATTCAATCAAAATTATTATCATTTTTTTATTCATTTATTCGTCCTTAATAACTGTAATGTTATCTTTTGTTTTAGCATCACCTTTTAAATTAAAGTCAACAGAATTTGGTGATTGAATCCCCCCAGCAAAAACATCTTCTTCTCCTGCATTTATTACACTAACAGCGGCATCCGCACAATTATTATTAATTGACCATTCTTGATCAGAGTCAGAAATTAAATTCTTAGCAAAATCATTTGCTGCACCTTCATCTGGAAGCTTCACATCAATTATTACATCGGGTTCCCCACCATATATAGCTACATCTTGTTCGTATGTATGAAACTCTGCTGGACTACCATTTCCATTTGTTGGGAATTTACTAACATAGGTTCCATTATTTGTCATCGTTGCTGCATGACCAGCGATGCTGTTTTCGCCATTAGCTTTTTTTCCTGCATTCCATGTATAAACCTTAGCTTCACCTGCTGGATCTGTATATTTATAAGGATTATTCGCTACATATGAATAACGGTTAAAAGTATCAACTTCACCTGTAAACCCAACCGGATCATTAGAGTAGAAACGCCCTATAACTGGATCATAGTATCGTGCTTGCATATAACTTAAGCCAATATCTGTATCGAACTTATGTCCGGTATAACCTACATCGTCACTTTGTGTTCCAATTGTTCACCAAAAGTTATTATGGATGGCTTAGTTAATTTTTTGGATTCAAAAAACAACCATTTTGGGTGAGTGTTTTCTATTCTTTACTATCGTAGACTAGATTTATTTGATTAATTATTTCTTTAATTTTTGTATCAGAAATTTTATCTTTTTGCCCTTTAATATATGCATCTCGAATTTTTTCTTGCGTGTTGATATCATAACGATCTAAAAACTCAGTTTGATAATCTAAATCGAGATTCAAGCACATAACTCTGTCAGCAATATTCTCCCAAATATCTACAAAAGGAAATATTGCTAAACTGACACAAGTCACAATTAAAAAACCATACGGCATAGCACTAATAATTTCAAAAAGTTCCTTTTTCTTTCCTAACCCAACTACAATGGAAGTAACGATTACACTTAAATTCAGCCCAATGAGTCCATAGAATGTCCATGGAAAATTTTTCCGTGATAATTTAATTTCTTTTACATAAATTAAGTGTTTAAGTTTTATCATCTTATTTTAAAGCCTCCGTCATTACTTTTCTAACACCTTCAACTGCACTTGTTATAACTGCAATTTTTTTACTTCTCGCTTACAATACGAACATCGTAACACTTGGTTTAAAGTAACTATGTAAGAAGCGGCTAAGAAATTAACTGCTTTGGCTTTTTGCATTTTTTTATTGAATAAAAGAGGAATCAACAATTAAATGATATCTATTCTCCAGTGTCACCGATCCCTTTTATTTTTTCATATCCCTATAGGTATTAGATAAAGCCCTTGAAGAAGTAACCAAATTTATGGGGTTACTTCTTCAAGGGCTTTGGATTCAAAATATAGCATAAGGTAAAATGAGAATAGCTCTCAAGTGTCACCAACTCCTTTTATTTCTTTCATCTATCATTTTTACTTTTTATTCATTGAAAGCTCTTCAATTAATAAATCGCATTTACCATTTTTAGCTATACCTATATTATATTTTTCTCTGATTTGGTCCCTCGTATCTGATTTATATCCCAATAAAAAATCATCGTATTCTGTGTTTAAAGCTTGGCACATCGCTTTATCTTTTTTAATTAGAAAAATATCTTTAATTAAGAAAGAAATCATGCAGCATAGCGTAAGAAGAGGAACTCCTAATCCGAGAATATTCATTAATTTTATAATAGTCATATCTTTAAATAAATAAGCATATAAACAGCCAACTATTAAAGAGAAATTCATAGCATAAAGCATTATCAAAAAATTATTGTATTTCGCAAAATAATACTTATATGAACTATTTGTATTGTTATCCATCATGATAATTAACCTTATAATTAACTCTTAGAGCGCATCTATAAGCTTTTTAGAAGCTTCTACCCCCAGATTTAATGCACTGCCTACTTTTGATGATGATTGTATATTCCGCTATTAAACTACCATCAGTCCAATAATGAGCTTCCATTGTTCCAAAATAAATGTTCCACGTTTCCGCTGGAAAGTTACCAGAGCTAAAAATTTGCTGAGCTAATTTAAAAGCATTTCACTGTTTATTTGAGGGAGCGATTCGAAGAAGTAATCGTGACTTTTTTCAAAGCGGTAATCATAGTTACTTCATCAGGGGTAATCCCATTTTTACAATAGAGAAATTTATCCATTGAAAGGTTTTTAAAAATAAAGTGTGTTATCGCCAAAACGTATTGTGAGTTTTGAGTGGTGATAGTTGTACATTGAGTAAGTAACTTTATTCGCTCTATTTTACTTGTTAACCGCCAACATTTTACACCATTGTGATGATACTCAAAAAAGAGATACATATATGTCGGCTCATCTTTGATAGCAATAAAATATGCTCGTTCAGGTGAGTATGAAACAGCTTTTTTTCATCATGAACCTTTTGCAATCAAAAACGATAATTCAATTATACTATAGTAAAATTTGTACGGAATTAATCAAAAAAATAAAATCCTCATAAATACTTGGCTATGAATTTAATCCCTTTGGCTTCAAAAGCAGCCAAAAATAAAGCCCCTTGTGAAATGACCAATTATTGTGGCACTCCATAAGGAGCTTTGGATTAAAATAAAATAGTATCTACAATTTTTTATGAACACGAGTACTGATCTTTTTAAGTCTTGGATTGTTAGAAATTTCATTTTCAAAGGCTCCTAAACATGTCTTTAAAGATTCTTTATCTCCGGAGTCTTCAAAAGATAATAGTAACCACTGTACCCCACAGTTTTTTAGTGGGCTAAATTTTTTCTTTGGCTCTATATAATCAAAGAGCCAATTGTTGAAACTACGTTCACTTTTTGACAAATGATAAACTAACATTAAATAAGAAATAACTAATATATACTTAATAATAAACATAAAATCCCTAGATTGCTTCAGGTTTTCGGGTTTCTGGCGGAGGCGTTGGTGTTGCCATTAAAATTTGAGCTTCTCCAATGAAACTCTTAGTATCATTGCTCATTACACCTGAAGAGGAAGGATCGGGGGTTGCTGTATTTACTCCACCGTTCCCCCCTGCAAAATCTTCACCATGCTTAATGACTTGTTTGACTAGTTCTTTTATCGACCCCCATTTGGTATCTTTTGCAGCTTTAGGGGCCTCTTTCAGAGAAGATTGTTTCACTTCAGGCTTACTATTTTTTACTGTATCACGCATTTGATTAGCAATCTTTTGAGTTTGCTGTTGTACGTTATTAGTTTTAGGCGGCCCAGTTTTAATCCCCTGTCTGACTCCTCTTGCCAATGGAGTTAACCTTGGTGTAAATTTTGGTGAAAGCAAGAGAGAAAACTCACCAGTCGGATCAGTATACTTATAAGGGTTATTATTCGCATAAGCATAACGGTTAAAACTATGAATATCACGAAAACCAACAGGATCATTACTATAAAACCGCCCGATAACTGGATCATAGTATCGTGCCTGCATATAACTTAGGCCAATATCAGTATCGAACTTATGTCCGGTATAACCTACATCGTCACTTTGTGTTCCAATCGTTTCACCAAAAGGTTGATAGTGTAGAGTTTTTATAATCACTCCCGCTAAGTTACTAAATGCAGCGGGGCTGCCTAAATAGTTAGTATGAATGAATTCTACACTAGCATTTTTTGTAGCGACTAATTTACCACCTAAACGGTAGTAATCTTTGTTAACACCACCAACTTTTCTAAACATTAGCTGACCAGATAAGCTGTACATCGAATAACTTAAGCCTGAACCATCGTTTGTTTTCACTCTTCGGTTATGGCCATCATAAACATAAGTATTGCCACTTGCTTCGT
>JBLIBL010000201.1:0-4899 GCA_047633355.1 Polaribacter sp. | reverse complement strand
GAACTTAACAGAAACTAAATCACAATTAAAAAATCAAGATACTAGCATTAAAAAACAATGGTTTTTTAATGGCGCAATCGTATTAAGTATTGGTTTATTATTTGGTTTGATCTTACCGCGTTTATTTTCAAAGCGTAAATCAGGCATGGAAAACTGGGGTTAATTTTTTGTATTTTGTTAAGCTTTTTTAAAAACTGCAAAATTTAAAAATCGATTAAAGATCATTGGAAGAATACTTTTGAAATTATTGTTTTATATATTTATTATTAACATTTGCCTGATATCACTATCCTCTCAGGCAAATGGAGTTTCACCTTACTTACCTTTAAAAACAGACCCCTTATTTGAATTAGAGCTAGAAAAATTAGCAACTATTACAAAGCTACCTATTTTAACACGACCATATCACGCAGCGACTATTTATAAGTACCTTTCTAAGGTAAAAGATAGTCACCCTGCGTTACACCAGAGGCTCAATGCTTATATCAAACGCTATAAAAAAGCTAAAGCTATAACGCACTTTTCCGCACAATATACTTATTCATTCAAAAATAATGTTTTACTCGCCAATCAACGCGGCCGTGCGCTGGATGATTCTTTCAAAATCACTACTAGCAGTTTTTGGCAAGCCGATGAGCATGTTATTTTTAACGGTGGAGGTACATTTTACAATGGTGAAATAGTCCCAAATAATAGTTATATTTCAGTTGGTTGGGATATATTTCAAATAGACATCGGTTATCGTGAACATTGGTTGTCACCAACACAAGAGGCTGCGTTATTATTATCAACTCAAGCTAAGCCCGCGCTTAATTTGACCATTAGTAATCCAACACTGTTAACAGACTGGAATATTAAATATGAGCTGTCAGTCGGTATTCTTGAACAGCAAAAAGGCATTAAATTTGGTCGTGATAATGGTATTGTTACCGGCAAGCCAAACTTGCTTTCTATGCACCTGAGCTTACAACCTTTTAATTGGTGGACTGTCGGTTTTAATAGAACTTTTATGTTTGGTGGTGACAAAAGTGTTTCTGTTAAAGATGTTTGGAACGCTTTTATTGATCCCTTAAGTAGCGATAACTGCGGCGGTGAGTCTGATCTAGTAGACTGCACGCAAGAGTTTGGTAACCAGCAAGCTTCGCTAAGTAATAAATTTGATTTAGACCCGTTTGATTTTCCATTAAGTATATATTATGAATATGCCGGTGAAGACACTAAAGATTATAGTAACTACCAACTAGGCAATATTGCACAAAATTTTGGCCTATTTTTACCTTATTTAACGGATTCATTATCATTAAATATTGAATATAGTAAGTTTCATACCGCTTGGTATGTCCACCATATTTATCAGGAAGGCTACGCTAACGATAAAGTAAAAATGGGTCATTGGTGGGGTAATTTAAAAGTGGCTAATAGTGGCGCTGCTGGAACTGCAGCAAGTTTAAGGCTCGATTGGCAAACACCTGTAATTGAAAACATTACTTTGCTCTATAGAACTGCTACTGTTGATTCAACGTCTGTTGCAAGTTATCAGCGATCCCATGAAATAGAATTAAAGTTCAAAAAAGCATTAAAAAGCGCATTTATAAACCTAGCAATTAATCTCGGAGAAGATACGCAAGGTGAAAAATTTCTAAGTACCAGTGTTTCATATATTTGGTAGGAATTTGACACTCTACACCATGCTATTGCTAACATTAACTGGTCTTAAAAGGAAGAATTACCAGCATTACTAAAATTTAAGAGGATACTAATGCGCGTTTTTTTTGATGTCCAGCATTTATATTACTTGCCACAATACTTACCTGTTTACAATGAGTTAACTAAAATTGGCATTGATTGTGAGTTTATTTTACATCGACAAACACACTTAAACGATGTTTTAGATACATACGTGAAAACACATAAATTATCATGTTTTTGGGCAAATGATAAAACAGAAGCTCATAATATTTATTTGACAGAAAAACCTGAATGGATAATATTTGGCAATGCAATAGATGGGTTAGAAAAAATACACTGTGCTTCTAAAACAGCATTGATGCAGCACGGCATTGGCCCAAAATCTTGCTATTATGACGTATCTAACTCAGCAATAATGTACAGATTTGTTGAGGGGAAGCATAGACTTGAACGATTAAAGAAACTTTTTCCTGAAAAGAAATTTATTGATACCGGTTATGCAAAGTTAGACCCTATTGTGAATAGTAATAGTAAAAATAACGACTTCCTTAGTTCACTCGCCTTAGATCCCAACAAAAAAACAATCCTTTATGCTCCAACTTTCTATCCTAGCTCCATTGAACGTTTACCGAAAAATTTTCCAGTGCTTTTAAAAAAATACAATATTATTATAAAAGCACATTTTTTTTCTTTAATAAAAAATAAATATAAAGCGCAACAAAAAAAATTAAAACATTGGGAAAGTTACAGTAATGTATACGTTTGTGATGTTAGTGATGTCTCTATTTTACCTTTTATGCAGCATGCAGCATTAATGATTAGTGATGCCTCCTCTACGTTATTTGAATTTGCAGCCTTAAATAAGCCAGCGATTTGGTGCGACTTTTATAAACTACGTTGGTCCTACCGTGGCATATTCAAGTATAGGTTTACTCGTCGGTTAGACGAAGATATAGCCTACTTTGGAAAAGTAGCCGCAAAAACAACAAATGTACAAGAGTTAATAGAACAAGTAGAATTACACATCAATAATCCTCAGCTTAAGCAAGCTGAAAGAGCCAAAACTTGCGAGTATTTGGTTGGGAAAGTGGATGGTAAATGCAGCGAACGCATTGCACATTTTCTCGTTACAGGAGCTAATTAATGAGAGTAATCACCTTTGGAACTTTTGATGTATTCCATGTCGGACATGTCAATATTTTAGAACGCGCCAAGTTACATGGGTTACACCTCATAGTAGGCGTATCTTCAGATGCACTAAATATGGAAAAAAAATCTAGATATCCAATATACTCAGAAGATGACCGACAACATATTATTCGCTCACTTCGCTGCGCAGATGAAGTATTTCTTGAGCAATCTCTTGAGTTAAAAGCGCAGTACATTAAATATTATAATGCAGATATACTCGTTATGGGGGATGATTGGCAAGGTAAGTTTGATCACCTGGAAGATATCTGCAAAGTCATTTACTTACCTCGAACTCCTTCCATTTCGACCACTGAAATTATTGAAGTTGTAAAAACAAAAAGGTAACTCCATTAACTAATGAAACGTCACCTATTTTATATTTCTGAAAACTACTCCTTTGAGATCTTGCGACCATTACAAAAAGAAATATTAGCAAGAGGTGGTGAGGTAAAGTGGTTTGTCTCTGGCAATCACATTAACCTTGATTATTTTTGTGATAACGAAGTTATATTAAACTCAGCTGCCGAAGCTGTTGGCTATAAACCTGAAGCATGTTTTGTACCCGGCAACCATATTCCCAACTTTATTTCCGGAATTAAAGTACAAGTTTTTCATGGGCTGGAGTGGAAAAAAAAAGGTCACTTTCAAATTCGTGGCTGTTTTGACTTATATTGCACACATGGCAAGTCGACAACATCTCGATTTAAGTTACTCGCTAAAAAGCATGGCTATTTTGATGTCATAGAAACCGGTTGGCCAAAAGTTGACCCGTTATTTAATGCCACTCCTAAGCAACATTTTTCTCCCAATAAACCAACCATTTTATACGCGCCAACATTCTCCCCAAAACTCACTTCGGCGAGCGATTTATTTAATGAAATTAAAGTATTATCTCAATCTAAAAAATATAATTGGTTAATTAAATTTCACCCAAAAATGCCGATGTATTGGGTAGAGCAATATAGCAGTCTAAAATGTGAACATATAAAAGTGGTCAATTCGAGTGAAATAAATGAATTATTTCAAAGTGCCGACATACTGTTATCTGATACCTCCTCTGTTATTGGTGAATTTTCGCTACTGGGTAAACCCATAGTCACTTACAATAACTTGTTACCTGGTGACTATCTAATTGATATTAAAACGCCATCTGAACTTTCAACTGCAATAGTGGCTGCCTTATCGCCATCTGATCAGCTTAAACAAGCGATTACCAATTACTGTGAGGAACTCCACCCTTTTAAAGACGGTCAATCTTCTGGCAGAATAATAGACGCGGTAGAAAATATATTCACGAACGGTAAGCTGGCTAATAAGCGTAAGCCCCTGAACTTATTTCGTAATTTTAAGCTTAGAAGAAAACTCAATTATTGGAAAATATAGCTTTACTCTTAACTTAACGAGTAGAGTAACTACTAATTACTACAAAAATGTCAAATCGGGTACATTGAAGTATAAATCACAGTGAGAATCTCAATACTTTAACAAAGTAACTGCTAGCATTAGACTTCATTGATTATTAGTTTAAATACTCAAGTTTTTATTGACACCAACCAGAGAATTGCGCTATTAATAAGATATAGACTATTTGTTAAATAAAAACACTAAGAAAAAGCATCGATGAAAAAATTTACTAACATGATTCGAATTAACCTCCTCCTCGCATTATCCATGCGCGGCTAGGTTTTATTGCTCTAAAAAATAAGTAGATAACATAATAAAACACTAGACCCGCGCTAATAAACGCGGGTTTTTTTATGCTCGTTATTTAGCGTAAATTTTCACAAAAAAATCAGGAACATACATGGGCATTTCTAACGATAAAGTTATTATTTTTGACACCACATTACGTGATGGTGAGCAAGCATTAAACGCCAGCTTATCAGTACATGAAAAATTACAAATAGCACATGCGATTGAACGCTTAGGTGTCGACATTATGGAAGTGGGTTTTCCCATTTCGTCACCGGGTGATTTTAAGTCAGTACAAGAGATAGCGCGCAGCGTAAAAAACTCTCG
>JBLIBL010000200.1:0-4921 GCA_047633355.1 Polaribacter sp. | reverse complement strand
CTTTTAACAACGTTATTAGTCACCATAAGTTTTTCAGCTTGGCTCGCTTTACTTAATAATTTTGTGATTGATAAAGCAAATTTTACAGGTGTAGAAATAGGTATTCTACAAAGTTTTAGAGAAATACCGGGGTTTTTAGCCTTCTCTGCTATTTTCATTTTAATGGCTATAAAAGAGCAAACGTTTATTATCATTGCGCTATGTATCATGGCTATTGGTGTCGCCATTACAGGGCTTTTTCCTTTTGAATATGGCTTATATGCAACCACCGTTTTGATGTCTATAGGCTACCACTACACAGAAACCATCAATACATCCCTTACCTTACAATGGATAGATAAAGCAAAAGCACCAGAGTTTTTAGGTCGGTTAATTTCTGTTAAATCAATGACATCTTTAATCGCTTATGCAATCGTTTGGGTTTTGTTTAGTTTTACCGCAATAAATTATGCCTACACATATATGATTTTTGGTGGTATAGCACTACTTTTAGCAATTGCTTTATGGTTAATTTTTCCTGTTTTTGAACGAGAGCATGAACAACATAAAAAAATCATATTGAGAAAACGTTATTGGTTATATTACTTACTTACTTTTTTCAGCGGTGCAAGACGGCAAATATTCATGGTATTCGCGGGCTTCATGATGGTGGAAAAATTCGGTTATTTACCACAAGATATCGCACTTTTATTTATAGTTAATCACCTTCTTAACCTTTTTATCGCTCCTATTATTGGACGCTGGATTGGACGAGTAGGCGAAAGACGAGCACTCACTATTGAGTACTCAGGGTTAATATTTGTCTTTATTGGTTATGCTTTAGTCGAAAACTCTCAAATAGCCGCTGGTCTTTACGTTATCGATCATTTGTTTTTTGCCATGGCAATCGCGCTTAAAACCTTCTTTCAAAAAATCGCCGATCCAAAAGACTTCGCTTCATCCGCAGGTGTTGCCTTTACAATCAATCATATAGCCGCCGTAGTGATCCCCGTTATATTTGGCATGCTTTGGATTATCGACCATTCATTGGTCTTTTATTCCGGCGCGGTTATAGCTATTGCATCGTTGATATTTAGCCAGAAAATAGACCAAGAACTTAACAAACTGACTTAAAGGACTAAAGATTTATTTACCACTGAGGCAAAGCTTGCCCCCTGAAAGGCTGTGGGTACAGGAAAAAATGAAAGAAGACAAAAAAGCTAGCAACATATTTTCATGATACAAAATACAGCAAACACTTATTCTATTAATATTTTGCTCGATGCCTGTGGTAAATATTCTGTAGTCTTTTAAATAAAATCCAAACTATTTAAAACAACCAAACGACATAATAACCAAGCAAGCAACTGACAAAACAAAAACCAATAATAGAACCAAAAAGAGAAAAAAATGTTCCGACTAAACAAAGATGAAAATTTGATTAGCAAAGCGCTAGGAGGTTCAGAACGTAGTTGGGTTAGCCTTGTCAAACGCTATGAGGGTATAGTGTATAACTATTGCTTGCGTATGACTTTTAACTCATCCGACGCAATGGATCTAATGCAAGAAGTGTTTTTAGCTGTCTATAGAAATCTACCCAGCTATCGAGGTGAAGGACAGTTTAAAGGATGGATGATGAGAATAGCAGCCAATAAAACTACAGACTTTTTACGCTCAAGAGGGAGAAACCCACTACATAGAGCTGGAGAAGTGAGTGATGATAGTTTCGATAATGACACAATATTTCAGAGTAGCACCTATACACAAACTCGCGATCCAGCATCACATCATGCCCAAACAAATAAGAACCAAGAAATTAGAAAGGTTTTAAATAAACTTTCAGATAAACAAAAGCAGGTGGTTGAACTTAAGTTTTTTCAACACTTTACTTTTGAAGAGATTAGCCACCAAACAGGTGTTTCAGTTAACACATTAAAAACGCGTTTATACACCGCATTAAAACAATTAAAAGGTTTTACGGAGATTCAAAATGCACTCTAATCGCCAATGCAATCACCAAATAGTTATAGAACATATTGATAGTTATATAGAAGGTGATTTATCTTCCGAGGTAAAACGCGAAATTGATAATATTCTAGATAACTGTAACGAGTGTCAGTCTACTCATCAGCAGTATTTAGAAATGCATCACCTTTCTCACCAGTGGCAAGAGCAAGACGTTCCTGAATGGCATCGAGTCAAATATGCAATTAGACCACCAGTTAAACAATCCAACTGGTTAAATTGGGGTGCGATGGCAACGTCTACTATGGCAATTTTAATGGTTGTTTTTCAATTAGAGATCGTGAATTCAAATAGTGGCTTAACCATTAGTTTTGGTGGAAGCCAAACAGAAGAAAAAATTTCTAAATTAGTTGAAATTCAACTCGCTAGCTACAAATCGAAGCTTGATGAGTCTTTAGATAATCAGTTAAACACTGCATTGGAAAAACAAACCAATTTAAATAAAATTAGATTAGCCGATTGGCTAGAAAAGAATCGAAGTGAACGACAGCAAGATATTAAATTTGTTATGACAGGCTGGCAATCACAGAGGTATGAAGACCAAAAACAAGTTGATCAGCAATTATCTTATATTGCAGATAATCAGATTGAGAATAACCAAGCAATTAATCAACTTTTTAAGTCCGTTTCGAATGGTAGCGGTAAGCGATCACATTCGTCACTACGCCCTAACAAACTTTAATCAATTTTTTGTTATTTAATTATTAACAAATTAATTAAAAAGGTCATTTATTATGAATATTATTAAAACTTTTAAATTATCCGCGATAGCAAGTTGCTTAGCCGTCGTGGCGCATGTATCAATAGCTGCTGATTACTCAAGAGCAGAAAAAGAACTTCGAATTATGAGCAAGATTTTTGATACGTCTATTAGTGAATCCAAATCAAATAATCGTGGACATAGATTCCCCGGTTCAACTAAAACGACTGACTCAACCTATTTGGCAAAACAAGGTATGGTCTTTACCTTTGGGTTCAGCCAATCTAGGTTTGGTGACTCTAGTGATTGGCAAGCTTTTGGCGAAGGTATAGGGCACTTAGTTGGTTCTATCAGATCAAAAATAGCTCACTCCTTAGCCGATATTGATTTGGAAACGCCTGTTGCACCTATCGCACAAGCGGCAGCAAGAGAAAATTTTTCTGAGCATGGGTCGCAGGATCAAGTCGGTGCATATGAAGAGTTTCAAGAATCAATGGAGCATATGCGTGAAGAGCAACGTGATAAACGCGAAGAAGTTCGTGATATACAAAGATCTATTCGAGATTTAGAAAGAAGGGAAAGACGTGAAGAAGTTGATACTAAAGAATTAAATAAAACGAAAATAAAGTTAGAAGAGAAAATGAAAGTATTGGATAAAAAATTGGTACAGTACGAAAAATCGATGCAGGAATACCGAAGTAAAAAAATAGCAAAGGTGAAAATTTCAAATAAAAAAAAATCTGATTTAATTATTTCGACCCTATGTGATTATGGAGCAACGCTTCGCTCCTTAGAAAATGGCCAGCACGTTACTTTGATTTTTTCAAATTTTGAGAATAACAAAGACCAAATTTATGTATTTAATTACAAAGATGTCAAATCATGTTCTAGCAAAGATAAACTGATTAAAAAGGCGGTTAGTTACCAGATTTAACGGTTTAGGGTATACTAGCCTTAATTTTAGATTCAGCTCAGACCTTTAGAACAATACTGAGCTGAATCCACTTATATTTTAAGAGTGGTATATGAAATTAATTTTTTGTCTATACATTATGCTAGCATTAACGGCTTGCACTTCAACTAATAATTCACCTCCACATTCAATCAATCAATCGAGTAAATCATCTCTGTCTCTACAAGTGTTCCAAAATGTCGAAATAAAAGCTGACAAAATATGGCAGAAATGGGTTGACGACTATTCCAAAGGACTAAGTTCAAAAGAGGGTTGGTTATCACTCGCTGGATTGTACTGGTTAAGCGAAGGTGATAACACGCTCGGTACAGATAAAAGTAATCATCATATATTTCCCGCTGGAACCCCTAGTTTTTTTGGTGTCGTTAATATCAGCAACGAACGGGTGACTTTTATTAGAAAAAATTTGAATATAAAAATTGATGACGCTGATATTGAAAGCAAGATACTAGTATTAAATGAAACAACTGTTTCATTTAATTCCTATTCTTTTTATATTATTAAACGAGAGCGAGGATTCGCCATACGATTAAAAAACACTAACAATTCAAGTAGTACTAAATACGCCGGTGCTCATTTTTATCCCTATTCAGAAACGCTAGCAGTCCCAGCAAAATTAATTCAACATAAAACACCACAAAAGATTCAGATAGCAACGGTTTATGACACCGTAAGGGAGAATGATTCTGCAGGCTGGCTAGAATTCGAATTCAACGGTGAAAAACATCGCTTACAAGCTGTATCTTATGGAAAAGAAGTTCCGATGTCATTAATGTTTGCGGATGAGACTGGACAAGAAACCACTTATGGCGCGGGTCGATACTTAGATGTTGATTGGCCCATTAATGGTTCTGATATGACAGTGATTAATTTTAATTATGCCTACAATCCACCTTGTGCGATCACTCCGTTTGCAACTTGCCCGTTACCGCCTTTTAGTAATCGGTTAGCTTTTAAAGTTGAAGCAGGCGAGTTATTTCACAGTTCAGAAAAAGAATACTAAGTGCTAAAACTAAATACCCGTTAATGGATCTTCTGGATCTTCTATAGCATGGCGCATAAGGCTACACATAATGAACCGTTATGCAGTTTTTTTACTAGTGTGTCAACATAATAAAACCAATGATTTCAAGTGAATCTCAACAATTTACAAACTATATATCAAAATTTTTATCGTGAACCACACTAAATCATCAAATATCACTTAAGTCATCCAATTAAAAGTTGTAAGGAAATTGAAGAAA
>JBLIBL010000199.1:0-4923 GCA_047633355.1 Polaribacter sp. | reverse complement strand
GGCTCATAACTTTTTGAGTCTTAAAACTCGACATACAAAGCAATTTTTTAGTTTTCACACAGCTTGGACCTAAAGCGGACGTAAGAGAGTTCAAACTATCAGACTATATTGAGCGTAAAATCATCATACGATTAATCAAACTTGACTGACGGCAATGAGCGATTAGCGGACTTTAACGTCAATCATTCTTAAGACAGCTGATCCGACAAAGCAGTCATTAGTTATTAGATGTGCCTTAATACAACTGCTAGCCATAAGGGGAAGTTAGCTTTTGAGTTAAAAACGGCAGATCAGAGATTCTAAAGCTTCATTTTCCACTTAAAAAATCCAACTATTCACAACAGAATTTATATCTAAAACTTTTACATGGCGTTAGATCTAAAATCTCCAAAGCGGACATTATAATTATTCAAGTTTCAAACGAATTCAGAGTATTAAATCTAAGGCGGTTTCGCCCCCAAAGCGGGTTAGAAACTATAAACTAGTGGCCAGAATTACTTAGCCACTACAGACAATCTTATACCTATATGTGAAAGCGAACTTAGGTGTTTCGATATTTTCGAAAAGGCAATTGAGTCGATTATCAGGTGATGATGAAATTAAGATCATTCCATTAGGAAAAATGGTTTAACACTCTATTGGCACCTAGCTTATTCTAATCAAGCTTTGATTTCCGAACCAGCCGCGGGCTTTGTTGAATTATTAAGAGATCACAGTGTTAATAACTAGTTTGAGTAATTAACACTGTGTGATTGATAAACTGGCATATTGAGTTACTTTACCAACGAGCAAAGTGGTCTTCGCTCAAACCTAAAATGTGACTAATCTCTATTTCCTTGCTGTCGTTGTCACTGATAATTCCGTTATAGTGGCCAATATATTGGCGAAAGTTACAACGTTACATTGAGCGCTAAAACATAAAATAACACTCCTGTTAGTTGATTAATTATTGCCAGCGCCAAGGCTGGCTTATTTTCCTATCGAATGACAATAAATCGTTTGTTGATTGGAGAAAAACAGCTGCATTATAATTTAAAACGGCTCTAACCTTTTATTACTCTTCCTTAAAATATTTGGGTGGACATAGTGATATTGTTCGAATACGCTTAAACGTCCAAAGTCGAGAACGAACTCTTTACAGATATATAAAGGGGTTTATTCGCGGGGAAGTCTTAAAGGCACCTTTGACAACAATTCTGGTCGTCATTTCGATTGGAGTGCAAATAAGGCCTACTAAAGAGATACGCTGGTTTAAGGCTTTAAAGCAGATCATAGACTAAGACAAAATGCCCAAGCGACATGTTTGTAATCACAAAGGATGTTATGAACTATGACAAGATGGCATGGCATTTTATTTAACTAACAAACGCTCGATGAAAACATAAACTATGATTCGTTATTTGGTTTAATTAATAAACTCTTCAACTTCATGTTTTGAATTTGGAAGATAGATCAAACGATCCATCAATACATATAAAAAGGAAGATATAATGTTCAGTAAAATTGTTTGTGGTTTTTTTGGTGGTTTGCTAGTCACTCTGCTTACTGCTTGGGTACTCAGCCCAGTATTTATTTTATTTCCATCTATCGGCGGCGCCATGAGTAGCCTGTTTTTTTACGGCATTTGGGTGCTGTTTTTTGTTCTTGCGTTTCGTGCAGAACATCTTTCTCGAGTATGGCGAAAGGTATGGATTTTCTCTGCATTTTTATGTTTTTTAATGCCTATCTCAAGTCTAATATTTGCTGGCGGATTAGCAAATGCTAGCTCTGGTGCAGGGGTTATTGGACTTGGCGCGATGTTGGGCGTTGCAGGCAGTGCTTTTATTGGTAGTATTATTATTGCTTTGTTTGGTATTGTATTTTTGGTTATCGGTTTATTAACCGGACGTAAGAAAAACCTGCCCTCCCCCATTGTTGAGCAAGCCTAAGAGTTGCGAATTGAACAAAATTAACATGACATCCAGTGTGTCGAGGTAAATCGGTAGAAGGTCGGAGGTGCAAGTCCTCTACTTGGCAAGGTAATAAAAAGGGTCAGAGCCATTTTAAATGCTTTACGTTTGTGATACATAATAAAAATAGACTAATAATGGGATGGCTTGAGGGCATTTTTTTATTGTTCTTCCAATGCTAACCGTCTGTCTTTTTTTTGGGTACTGGACAAATACCACCCAGATAATGACTGTGTTTCAACCGGGATTGGTACTAAATTAAGCCTATACTTATCTAAAAGTTATCGAGATCTTTACTCATCAATTAACTCGGCGATATTCGGCGGCTAATTAGGTAGCTGGAGGTAATTAATATCAGCTTTCCAGTTATACATATCATGAATTATTATAATTATATTTTTAGAAGTGTTATTTTATGTACTTAACATTTTTATAAAGGCTCACTGATGTCTATCTCACATTAGCATCACTGTTATATAACTTGCTAATTTACCGACAAAAACCATAATCTGGATAAATTCAGCCCAGTTAATGGTTCCATAATTAGTCAATTCGCTGAAGCCGACGAGCATCATATTCTGCTTATAACTGCAAACGAACGTTAAGCATAATAGATGATTTTGTCCATTATTAGATATAAAGCGAGAACTAGCCCCTCATTATTGACTTCCAATAACTACGTATCCTTCCATAGCTATATCTGAAATTAATTGTCGTTTTTTACCCAATACAACATAACCAAACCCTGCATAACCGCCTCTATTGTATAGCACTATAGGTAGCTTCTAATTAGATGAGTTACGTGGTTTCAAATAATATCATTCAACAGTGTACTCATCGACTTCATACCTAAATTTTTTCAAACATTTCTTTATTAAAATTTGTCTTTTTAGACTCGGGAAGGCTCCCTCACTTAGCATGCGTTTCAAAAGGTCCACTAAAACATGACTTCACATTTTTTATTAAAGCAGATGGCCCTGCAAAAGCAGTGAGTGAGAGCTTAGAATTATGGCAATAGAAAGAATATAAATTTTCAATGTAAATGTTCCTTGAATGATTTTTTGACTTCCGTTGCTTCGATAATTAGTTTGTATAACGAGTTACTCGTTTGAAATCAATTTTTTCACCTATTTCACGTTTTCGCCTTAACATATCATTGTCTTCAGGTAGTCTTTTATATTCAGTGAAGCTGTTTTTACTCTGACTCTTAACATAAAGATTATCCTTTCGAAGCCTAACAGTTATAGAGCTCGAATTTTTTGGGAGAAAGTCATTTCTAACTCCTAAGATCGAATTGACAGTGACTTTCTTGGCATAAAGCGGATAAACTTGTATGTCTTTCTTTTCATCGATGGTTCCCATCTCCCAGAATCCTTCAGCAAATTGTCCTGACGTAGTTGAACTGTAGCTTCCATCTTTTCTAAACCGCAATATTTTACTAGGGTCCGATATATTTTCCCACCTTCCGGTTAAATAGGTCATAAACCCACGTGAGTGTCGTGGTACTGTTGTTTCTAAGTTCGGGTCTAGAAACTTCACTATATTGTCGTGGCCAGCTTTTTCTGCCGACTGCCCTGCGGTATAACCATGCATATCATAAAGATTATTATTTGCACCAATATCAATTAAATGTGTTACAACACCGTACCGTCCATGTATTGCAGCCATATGTAAAGGCGTCTGCTTTGTAAATCCAAGGTAGATATTTATATCTTTAATATCTTTGGTAATACTTTTTATTAGTTTAAGATCGGTCGGTTCTTCAGATTCAATTTGATTATATAGTCTTTCTAAAGGCGGTAAGTTATCTAAAGATTGTTGGTAAAGTTGAGCTGATTGGTTTTGATGTTTTTGTGCCAAAGCACTAAAATCTGGCAGACTTTGTGACTTTTGTGACTTTTGTGACTGATCTGTCTTTCGCTCAGGCTCTTTAATATCGTTCTCTTGAGGTGAAGCTTTTATAGCTAACGCCTGCATTTTAGTCAAAAACTCAAGTGGTGTAATTCTCCCAGATTTCATGTCCTTTTGAAATTCTAATAATTGTTCTTCTGAACTTTTAGTCTTGTTGTCATCTACAAATGCATAAACAGAAAAACAGCTCATAAAAATAGCAATTGTGACAGTTTGTAAACGATTGAATAAAATGTATTTTGAATTTGGCACTTGTTGTTTCCTTACAAAGATTTTCAGTGATAACCCGAACACAACTGTTCGACGGCTTGTTTGATGTTAATACAGATTAATTATAATGATGGAAAGGTAATAATTGAACATTGAGGTTTATAGCATTTTAATCAAAGAGAACTTTGGAATTTGCTATTATTACCATCATGCTGTTCTTTACCGGCCTCAAACTCAAACTGATAAGACATATTATTACAGGAAAATGGATTAAAAGTATACAGCTTTTGTTTGATTCAATATATGGAAAATAAGGTTTGTATCTATTGATTATCGTTGTGTTTATGACTTGCTATACATGCAATCATTTATAATTTTTTAGATTTGTGTTTATTCTACAATCTCGTTATGAACGAGAATAAGGTTGTCAGTTTTAGGTCTACTTTAGGGCTAAGATTACAAGGGGTTTAACGTCTAAGGTTTTAAATTGATTTTAACTCCGTTTATTAGATATTTTCTGTGGCCCTTTGTGCCACGAAGCGCCACAAAATTTAATACCTAAAATCATATTAATCTAATGTCCGCTTTGCTATTTTCTAATCAAATTAGAATTTTTGACTTTATAGATTCCTGATGGAGTTTAGAACAATTCTATTATCTAACGCAGGGCTGATTTTCATCGGTTCAAATATCGCATGATAAACCAAGGCTAAGGTCTTCTTTCGTATCAAAGTGACCTAAAAACGCCTTCAAAATTGTGCTTTGCTAATGACGGCTTTAGGCTCATAGCTGCCTGTCACCTCAGTCCTTCTTAACTTCTGCAATTGGCACAAAGTTCTCCTTCAGGTTTAAA
>JBLIBL010000198.1:0-4965 GCA_047633355.1 Polaribacter sp. | reverse complement strand
AAGGAATAACATTCACCACGCTACTATCAGCATCTCTAATTAAAAATAGTGATGGAAAAGTGGTTGGATCCATGGGAATATCTAGAGATATAACGCGCATAAAACAGGCAGAACAAGATATAAAGGTGTCGGAAAGAAAATACAGAGAGCTGCTTGAGAATATTTCAGAGTATATTATCTCTATTGATCTCGAAGGTAATTTCTTATATGTCAATAATTCGTTTAAAAGAGCGATGGGATATTCGGATCAAGATTTTAAGAATAAAAAATTGAAAGATATGTTAAGCCCAGATCGGGCCAAACAGAGTGAAATCACTATTAAAAGCATCGTAGAAGGAAAAACCTTAAACCCTGTAAGCACTTCATTTATCACACAATCGGGAAAAAAAATAATCATACAAGGAAACACTACCGTAAAATACAAACACTACCAACCCATATCTATTAGAGGAATATTTAAGGATGTTACTGAAAATTTGAAAACAGCAAAGCTGGTAAAAATACAATCAGCCAAAATGAAATCGATTTTCGAAAACTCAACCAACATTTTATTATGGATGCTAAATGAAAAACAGCAAATAACATCCATGAATCAAAAATTCAAAAAAACGATTTGGAAATATTGCGAGCTAGAGATAAGTGAAGGAGCTTTTTTTGACAAAGAATTAAGTCCTTTTATTCAAAAGGGGTATTTTCAAGAACTTATGCATAAAAAATTCTCCTTGGCATTTCTCGGAAACTCTCAGCAGTTTGAAGTGTGTATGGTGGATACATACAATGAGTTAGTATGGTTCGAAGTTTTTATCAACCCAATAATTTTGGATGATGATAAAAAAATAAGGGAAGTATCTTGTATGGCGTATGAAATAAATGATAGAAAAGAAGCTGAATTAAAGATAGAAAAAGCCTTATTAGAGAAAGATATTTTGTTAAAAGAGATTCATCATCGTGTAAAAAACAATTTGCAGGTGATTTCTAGTATTTTAAACTTACAAAGCTCTTTGGTTACCGACGAAAAAACATTGGCAATACTTAGGGAAAGTCAAAGCAGAATAAGAACCATGAGTTATATTCATGAGAGCTTGTATAGAACAAAAGACTTTAATGAAATAAATTTTAAAGAATATTTAACCAACTTATCCAAAAACTTAGTTAGTAGTTATGTAGTAGGTAAAAAAGTAAGTTTAAAACTCAATATTAATGAATTACACTTGAACCTAGACCAGGCAATACCATGTGGTCTTATTGTAAACGAAGTGGTCACAAATTCGCTTAAATACGCCTTTACAAACCAAAATGACGCTGAAATCACAGTAGAAGTGCACGAGGATAATGATGAAATATCGTTAATCATGGGAGATAATGGAATTGGAATGCCAGAAAATTTTAGATCAAAAACAAATGAAACCCTTGGTGTACAGCTCATAGAGGCTCTCACCGAACAACTAGATGGTAACCTTCAAATAGAAAATCTTGGTGGTACTAAATATTTAATTACTTTTAGAAAGCAAATTTAAAACCTAAATCACCTATGGCAAATGCGAGTGTATTAGTAGTGGAAGACGAAAGTATCGTTGCTAAAGATATTAAAACTAACCTTGAAAAATTAGGTTACAAAGTTGTTGGAACCGTAGCAACGGGAGAAAAAGCAATTGAACAAAGCATCGAATTAAAACCCGACATTATCCTCATGGATATTATGCTCAAGGGTAAAATGACAGGTATAGAAGCAACAGCTTTTATCAAAGAAAATTTGAATATTCCCGTCGTGTATTTGACTGCAAACGCTGATGATAGTACTGTCGATAAAGCCAAGTTCACAGAACCACATGGTTATGTGATTAAACCTTTTACCAACACCGACTTGCATACAGCCCTTGAAATGGCTTTATACAAGTTTTCGAAAGAAGAAGGGGTAAAAAAGGAACGCGATTTATTGTACAAAATAGTTGTTAATAGAGATAACAAAAACAGCTTTTTTGTTAAGTCAAAATCTAAGTTGATAAAACTGAATACTTCTGACATATTCTATGTAGAAGCGCTAAAAGATTACGTGGTTATCAATACAGTTAGTACGCGATACACCATACACTCTACCATGAAAGAGATAGAGAAAAAACTTCCTTCAGAGCAGTTTTTAAGAGTGCATAGATCATACATTGTTAGAATTGATAAAATTGTAACCATAGAACAATCTAGCATGCTGATACTTGAAGGGGAGAAAAAATCAATTCCAATTGGTGGCTCTTATAAAGAAGGCTTGTTAGAACACATAAACTTGTTTTAATTAAACTCTATAAGACTCATATAGAGTCAACTAAAACGAAAGCTTCATAAAATTAAACTATAATATTTTTTTAAGAAAACATTAAGTTTAGACCCTTGAAAACAAACATTTTATACTTAAACTAAAAAGTTGATAAAGAAAAGTGATTTTCTTTATCAACTTTTTGCATTATTTTCTAAAAATAACTTTAACCCTTTATTTAAATTTATTCACATGAAAGTGATTAAAAGTTTAATAATTGCCGGTGATGTTTTTGTTGCTGCTCCGCCATTTAGCTAATTGAGTATTGGTACAGAAGGATTATACCTAAAGTTTTTAGGAGATTATAAATACGAAGCGTTTCTAGGTGCTAGATTAAAAGCTGAATTTGAAGTTAACTCTTGAATTGTAGTAAAAAGGCTGCTCTAGGGTAGCCTTTTTTGGGTTAAAGTAAAATATCAATGTTTTTTGAACCTAACTCATACTTCAAAATCAACCCCTTCGGGCAGTATTTCATGCATGAAATAAGCTTAGGAAACTGTTTTTGGAGTTTCCTGAGCATTGATATGGTAAGGTCTTAGTTGTTTATCTTATAGCTAACAAGACAGGCGAAGGTATTTTCCTGAGTATTCTAAGTGGTCTTCCAATTCCCGAGAACTTTCGGGAGTGACTGACCAATTTTAAGACCCCGATTCACTGCGTTCTCGGGACAGGTTTTTCTGATTTTTGACTTGATTGACCTTAAAAACACCTTACTAAAATACTAACTACTTAATATTATTTTTTAAACCGATTATTATATCGTCGAAGAAAAACAAACAGCGCTCTTTTTTTATCCCTATTTTTTTTAATCAAGATAAACTCTTCGTAAAGGTCAGGGGCATTTTCGAGTAAAAACATGCCAAAAGGTTCTGGCTCAAAAGCAAAAGAATGGCCAGAGTTAAAATCAATGACCATCGATTTTTGCTCAGAAGTATTCGAGGGCGAGTTCATACCATTAGATACTGTGTAATGACTTTCAATAACCACCACATGGCTCAACATACCTTTCATGCCAAGGCGGTAAAATTCTTCGTTGTAAATCCAATAAAAAACACCGTTTCTTACTATGCCAAAAAAGGATGCGTAATTGACAGGATGTAACTCGTCTCCACGTTGGGTGTAGTATTGTTCGTCTTCGGGATAAAAACTCTTTAGTGAAACGCCAGACTTATTCTTTAACTCAGATACGTTAACACCAGGTTTCGCACCTCGCACTTCTACATAATCGGTATAAAAGCCATCAGGTAGATTAGCAAAATCAGGAACCTGTGCCGCCACGAACGAGGAGCAAAGTAATACCAATACCAAACATTTAATTTTCAATAAACTCATGTACTTTTTTTATAAATATTTCTGGTGCTTCGGCATGCAACCAGTGACCAACACCATCAATAGTATCGAATTTGGCATTCGGAAAAAGCTCCAAGATGTCTAATAAATCTTCGTCCAAAATATAGTTGGAAGAAGCACCTCTAATAAACAATGTCTTAATATCAACTGCGTCACCATCAACAGCATCAACAATATTGGCAATGTCTCTACTCAGAATATCAACATTGAATCGCCAAGCAAGTTTCGTTTTTTCAATCCAATATAAGTTTTTAAGCAAAAACTGACGCACACCTAATTGGTCTATAAATTTTGAGACATGCTGGTCTACTTCTTTCCTAGTTTTTAACACGTCAAAATTTGCTGTGGTTAGTGCTTCCAAAATAGTGTCATGGTGCAATGGATATTGCTTAGGACCAATATCAGCAACGATAAGACGGTCAACACGCTCGTTTCCATAATCCATGACATATTGCATCACGGATTTCCCACCCATAGAATGACCCAGTAAAATCACATTAGTTAAATCGTGATCGCTCAAAAATTGATTTAAGTCGTCACTCATTAGCGCGTAATTAAAAGTATTAATTGTGTGCGGCGAACGTCCATGATTTCGTTGGTCAACAATAAAGACATGATATTTCTCGGCAAACACACGAGCGAGAGATTGCCAATTGTCTGAACTACCAAACAAACCATGTAAAACAACCAAGGGTTGGCCACTACCAAATTCTTTGAAATACAACATATCCTATCTTATTGCTCTATTATACAATGCTATTGCGTTATCCAAGCCAACATACAAAGCATCGGAAATTAGGGCATGGCCAATAGATACTTCTAACAAATGAGGCACTTTTTCTTTGAAATAACTTAAATTGTTTTGATCTAAATCGTGTCCTGCATTAATGCCTAAACCAAGTTCGTTTGCTAATGCTGCTGCTTTTACAAAGGGGGCAATAACGTCTTCTTTATGAGAGGAAAAACCGCGTGCATATGATTCTGTGTAAAGTTCTATTCTATCAGTTCCTGTGGTCACCGCTGCTCGAATCATATCTTCATCAGTGTCAATAAAAATAGAGGTACGAATACCTTCTTTTTTCAATGTTGAAACTATTTTTTTCAATAAATCTTGATGTTTTATGGTGTCCCATCCAGCATTGGAAGTTAATACATTGGGTGGATCAGGAACTAAAGTAACTTGCGTAGGTTTTACTTCCAAGACTAAATCCATAAAATCTGGAGAAGGATAACCCTCCACATTAAACTCCGTAGTCACCACTTTTTTCAAGTCTCTAACATCTTGATACGTGATGTGACGCTCGTCT
>JBLIBL010000197.1:0-4981 GCA_047633355.1 Polaribacter sp. | reverse complement strand
CCCGTTAGTGACTTAGCGATTACGGTCGATGGAGAAAAAAAATTAGTCCGTAGCAATGGCTTTATTAGTTTTGATGTAGAGGCGGGCAACCACCAAGTTGAATTCAGTCAATTGGGGGCGTGGGCAGGTGAAGCAACGTTTTCTACTAGTGACAATCAAACTGCTGAAATCCAAGTTGAATTGTTAGGCGGTGAGGCATTAACCGAGGTTAATGTGTTTGCTGATAACGCAACGACGACTGGCATATTGGCTGGGTATTTGATTTCCAGAGAAACGGATGCAGGGGTTGTCGGTGCCAAAGTAAGCGTGTCCAAAGATATCGAAACGACAACTAATCAGCAGGGTTATTTTGAATTTGAAGTCCCTCGCGGTGCTTACGAAGTCATGATTGAGCACAGCGAATACGGTCAGAAAAAAATTCGTAATTTAAGAGTATTGGCCAATGTGGCGACGGCCGTAAATGTCGACATGAGTATGTCGGGTGATGGTGTCATTGAAGAGGTTGTTGCTATTGGTACTTATGTAGCTGACTCAGTGACAGCGCAAGAGCGAGATTCTAGCGCTGTTCTTGATTCTATTGGTTCTGAACAATTTGCGCGTTTCGGTGATTCAAGTGCGGCATCAGCTTTGAAACGTGTTTCTGGAGTTTCATTAATTGGTGGCCAGTTTGCTGTTATTCGAGGCTTACAAGGGCGTTATATCTCATCAACCTTAAATGGTTCTTTGATGCCGAGTACCGATCCCATGCGTCGAGATGTTCCTCTAGATCTATTTCCTTCCAATGTTCTTGGAGGCATCAATATTCAAAAAAGTTATACCCCAGATTTACCTGGTGATACTACGGGTGGCGCTATTTTAATGGAGACGAAAGGTTTACCTGAAGAATTGATCAATAAAATTTCATTAACGCTAGGTATGAATAACCGAACGACTTTTAGTGAAGTAAATGGTTATAAAGGTGGTGGATTAGATTCAATAGGGATTGATGATGGAACCCGTGAATTACCAGGCAAGGTGGATTCAAAAACCAATGGAGGAGAGGATGTTATTAATTACTGCTCTTTTGATCCTAGTGTTTGTACCTTGCCAGGTGAGGGAGCTGAGATAGCTAAATCATTTGATAATAATTTCGCGGTTAACCAGATAAAAGCACGTCCTGAAACTGGATTCTCATTTGCTCATGGCGACGTCTATGAAGTCGATGGTCAAGATCGTGGGTATTATGCTGCTCTCCAATATAAAAATAAATGGGAGGCTCGTCATGATGCAAAGGTCGATGACCTGAATGGATATGGAGAATATGAACGCACGAAAGTTAAAACAGATTTAACAGGGTACCTTGTTTTTAGTCTAGAGGATGAAAATAAAATTCTAACTAGTAAAACTATATTACTGCGTAAAACAGATAATTCTACTCGAACAAGCTCGATTAATGATGATGACGAAGGCCAAATAATTGACAAGGTTACTCTTGAGTGGGTTGAGCGTCAGTATGTTTCTCAGCAATTCTTAGGGGAGCACTTCTTTGGTGGTGGAGAGCATGAAATAGATTGGAGAATCGGTCTTGGTCAAACAACACGCTATGAGCCTGATCGTCGTTCGTATAGCTATATCAATGATAATCTTAGTGCATCGACTGTTGAACGTCGTTTTTCAGACTTAACTGAAAATGCAATTGATTTTGGGCTTGATTATACATTTGATTATAACGTATCTGATGACGTAAGCATTAAGTTAAAAACAGGATATTTATCGTCAATTAAAAGCCGAGAAGTTGAAATGGCTCGGTTTGGATTAAACGTTACCGATAACGCCCTTGATCTTAGTCAGGACGTTGAAGATATTCTTTCTCCTGAAAACCTAGATAGTTTTTATCTTCGATATCAAACAACCACTGCTAATACCGACTCTTATGATGCAAGTGATGTTATGAAGGCTTTTTATGGCTCAGCTGAATTAGTTTTTGAAGACGTGAGTATGTTAATGGGTGCGCGATCTGAGAGTGCTAGTCAGAAGTTAGAATATACGAAGCAGCCAGCAGCAAATAATACATTAAATTCCGATGACCTCTTGCCAGTCGTTTCTGTTAATTGGATGGCTACTGAAGAATTACAACTTCGGGCAAGTATGAGCCAAACATTATCACGCCCTGGTATTACTGAAAGATCGCAGTCAGTTCAATATGACCCTGAGACAGATGATCAGATTTTTGGGAACCCAACACTTAAAATATCTAAAATAACAAATTTTGATGTTCGTGCTGAATATTATTTTTCAGATTACGAAAGTATTACATTAGCTTTATTTCATAAAGATATTATTGATCCTATTGAAAGAACGATTCCTAATGCGTCAGGAAGTGCATCAGATGGTTCCACGTTTAGAAATGAAGATTCGGCCCTGCTGCAAGGGCTAGAGGTAGATTTTCGTAAGGACGTTATAGATGAATATAATTGGTTAGGTTTTATCTCTGGAAATTATACTTACATTAATGCCGAAGTTGTTTTGAGTGAAGAAACTGCAAGCTTAGAAAAAGTTAATAAGAGGAAGTTGCAAGGACAGTCTGAAAATCTAGCTAATATTCAGTTTGGGGTGGATCACTTAGGAACAGGCCAAAATTTAACATTACTTGTGAATTATTTTGATGATCGAATTTATAAAGCATCACGTTCTCTGGCACCAGAAGTAGAAGAAGGCCGAATGTCTATTGATATGGTATATCAATATGAGATTGATGAAGATACTTCTTTAAAAGCAAAGGCTGTAAATATTACAGATGAAAAAATTGTCTTTAGTCGAGACAGCAAGAAAATTGAAAGTTATTACAATGGTATTGGTTTTAATATGACCTTATCTAAAAACTTTTAGTGCTTAAAATGTTGAAATGTCATTTTGCTGTAATAAAAAACACTAATAATAGAGCCTAGAAATTAGACAAAGTTAAAACTTTAATAGGAAGTAAAAAATGAATATGGACAAAGCAATATTAGCAACAGCTATTCTTTCTGCATCTTTAGTTGGTTGTGGTGGTAGTAGTAATAGCAGCGTTAGTAATGGTGATAAATCTGCTGAAAATTTTTGTATTAATGATGTTTGTACTTTAGAAGGAAACATTACTGAAAACCTAACGTTAACAGCCGATAAAGAATGGCGCCTAGATGGTTTCGTAACAATTGGAACAGGTAATGTTAATCTTGCAGATGAAGCCGCAGTTGCCGCTGCTAAAGCAGCTGGTGTAACTTTAACAATTGAACCAGGAGTTCATGTAAAAGCATTCAATACGGGTGTTCTTCTTGTTACTCGTGGTTCTAAAATTGAAGCCGAAGGAACGGCAGCAGCTCCTATTACATTCTCTTCGATTGAAGATGAAGATTTTGATGGTGAAGGTGAGTGGGGCGGCGTAGTGGTTCAAGGTTTTGCTCCTCAATATGGCGCGGGCAATACGGGTGCATGTTTTGGTAGTGGCACTGTTTGTAATGTGGCTGGTGAAGGTGGTGATGGTATCGGTATTTTTGGAGGCAATGACAAGGCTGATAATAGCGGTACGATTAAATATGTTCGCATAGCAGAAGCGGGTCGAGTTGCTGGTCCGAATAATGAAATTAATGGTCTAACTCTTCAAGGTGTTGGTCATGGAACTACAGTTGATTATGTTCAGGTCCATAACAACTTAGATGATGGTATTGAGTGGTTTGGCGGAACAGTTAACGTAACCCATGCTGTTTTGACTAATAACGATGATGACGATATTGATTTTGATGAAGGTTATCAAGGTAATATTCAGTACGCGATTATCCGTAAAAATCCTGAAAAGACAACACCTACAGGTTCGAATGATCCTCGTGGCATCGAAGCAAACTCTTCAGATGAAGATTATGTTGTAGCAACTCAAGGTGCAGTGGCTAACGTTACCATCGTTGGTAGTGAAGTGAATAAAGTTATTAACTCCAAAGGTGATGGCCTACAACCTGGTATGCGCCTTCGTGGTTCGTTGACTGCGCGAATTTATAACAGTGCTGTATTGAACTTTGATGACTGTGTACGTATTGATGATTCGGATCATGATAATAATGAAGCAACTGATAAGATTGTTTCGAATGTAACGCTAAGTAATGTTATTGGTCAGTGTGATGACAAGTTTTATGCTAAGCGTGACGCTGATTTAGAAGAGGGTACTGTCGGTGCTGCTGCTGTTGATCTTGATGAAGCAGTTGCATTAACGGCGAGTACTGTTGCAGAGATTGACTTCGTCGAAGTGAATAACGGATCAGGCTTTGTATTCGATAATACTACTTATGTTGGTGCTGTTGCTCCTGGTACATCTGCTGCTACTGCATGGTGGGCTGGTTGGATTATCCCCGGTTCTCTAGACGGTATTGAAACTCAAGGTGAGTGATTTTTGAAGAATAAATGATCTTGCTAAATAGCTCTTTTGAAATTTCAAAAGGGCTATTTTTCGTTTTATCTAACTAAAAATTAATCAAGGATGATTTTTAATTATGGTTGGAAATGATATTTTTAGAGCGTTTGTATTTTCTATTACATTATTGATCAGTATCTCTGTTCAGGCAGAAGAAAAAGTCAATGCATATAATTGTTATGAAAGATCGATCAGTGGTCTTTATGAGGATCAAGAAAATTTTATCAAATTATTGAAACTGAAGTTGATAAGGCTCGATTGTAATATTTATATGAGTAATTAGTATCCTCCGTAGTAATTTAGGCCGCTATTTAGCGTTTTTAAATTTAGAGCAGTCTCTCTAAAACAAATCTAAGCCGCATTAGTTGTCATCTTTCTGAAACTATTCTGAAATTATTTAGCCATCTATCTGTCATGTAACTTATTTGTCATATTCCTGCTTTATGGTGTTCCCATCAAATTAACAGTGTGTCATTTATTATAAGTGGCGTGTATTACTCGATCTAAAACGGTGATTATGCAATGCGTATTCAACAGCATTATTTAAAAAAACATATTGCA
>JBLIBL010000196.1:0-5023 GCA_047633355.1 Polaribacter sp. | reverse complement strand
TACAACCGTTAGAATTGGTAACTGTCAATGAGACGCTGTAAGACCCATCATTCACATAAGTAATACTTGTAGGCCCTGCTTGATTGGATGTTTGTCCTTGCCCGAAATTCCATTGCCAACTAGAAATATTTGCTTGATTTCTACTATCAGATCCATCGCTAAATATTACAGTGAAAGGCTTGTCGCAACTAGATGCCACTATAGGATCTGTCACAATGATTGCTTCTGGTTTTGGGTCTATAACTATGTTTTTGCTATCACTACCTATGCAACCAAGTTCATCAGTTACAATAATAGATGGTTCATATTCACCTGCAATATAGGAGTGTGTGTAACCTGCTGGTGTTAAGGTTCTTCTTGCGCCATCTCCTAAAACTAAATCAACTGAGCTTACCTGTACATCTGGTAATACAGCATTAGCTTCAAAAGTAACAAAGTCTGTTGTGTAAGTAATATCTACAGGCTCACATCCCGTAATTTTGTCTAAGTATAGGTCTGGCTTTACACTGTACACATACACTGTTTTTGTAGCTTTTGGTACGTTGTCTACAAAAAATGTAACCGTTTTTTCACCATCAATTAAGTATAAAACTTGAGCAATAGTGGTTGAATCTGCAAACGATCCTTCATCCAAATCCCAAGTTAACACTTGAGTTGACAAGTCATATGTGCCATCAACAGAAAAAGTTGTTAATCTATTGTCGTTGCATATTGGATTCGAATTAACAGTAATAGTTTGAGCTGTAGCAACATCTATAATAAAAATAAATAGGATAGTATATAAAAGTTTAAAAATATACTGCATAATGTTGTTTGTTTTGCCGTTTTATTTAGAATTTAACTACTTTTAATACTTGCAAGTAAATATAATAAGGTTTTATGAGACAGACACTATTTTTAATATACATATGCTTTTGTTTTTGTACGAATCTATTCTCGCAAAGAACAGCTGTTGAATATACTCCAGGGCAATTTGTAATTTCTCATGAAGCACAATATAACGGAACGCCTTATGCTGGCAAAGGCATTCCTAAATTAAATAAAGAATTTAACATTGCGTGTTATATTTTTATTGACAGTGCTTCACAACAATATCAGATAACTGAGCCTGAAATTATAAATGCCATTGACCTTCTTAATAACAATTTCAAACCTCTTGGTTTTACTTTTAAGGCGTGCGAATTTAATTATATTCCAAATTTCTTATATAATGATTATGATTTTCAATCGTATGGCCTAGAACCTTTTGTTTTGCATCGTAAGAAAAACACCATTAATCTATATTTAGCTGGTGACGTTACCGGTGTCGGTATTACTCTTAGTGATAATGGATTTGCCAGTACTCCGTCAGATCCTCATTCATTTATATACATGAGTAAAATATCTCTTAAGACAACCCAAGCGCTCACCCATTTAACAGGGCATTTTTTCGGGTTATACGACACACATGAAACAGCTTTTGGTACTGAATTAGTAGATGATTTAAGCTGCAGAGTAACTGGTGACAAAATGTGTGATACGAATGCCGATATTATTCAAATCACAAGCACCACAACCCCTGCACCATATTTCCTTAACCACTTCACGTCTCCTAGTAATGGTTGCAAATTAATATCAAAATTTACTGATGCTAATGGCAAGTTTTATCTTCCGCCAACTTCAAATTTTATGAGTAGCTATTATTCCATAGGAGGTTCACCAACAATAAATGATTGTAGATGTACTTTTACGCCGGGGCAATTCAAAAAAATGTATTTAGAAGTAACCAATCCTACCAATACTAAACTACAGGAGTTGTGGTAATTTAGTCTTCGTAAAAAATTGCCCTATCAAACTTACCAATGATCTTAAAGGAAGTTCTACGATTCTTTTTTCTTCCCTCGGGGTTATCAGTTCCATCTTCATGTGTATTGGGAGCTATTGGATCCGTTTCGCCATAACCTTTTGCTTGCAAACGCTCTTTCTCTATACCTCTGTATATCAAATGACTAACAACGCTCTCCGCTCTTCGTTGTGACAACTTTAAGTTATACTTATCTTTCCCTTTGCTATCCGTATGTGAGCTTAATTCTACAATTATTGAATTATTGTTAAGCAATAATGGAACTAGCGTGGTATCTAAACTCAATTGAGATGCTTGATTTAATCTATCATCATCAAAACCATAATACACATTGCTAAGCACAATAGGCCCTTGTGGCAACAAGGTCATTTCCATGCTTAGTCTCAAACTATCAGACTGTACATACATTCCGGTGTTTACAGCATATTTCCTAGTGTCGTACCCGTCTCTTGAAACTTCAATCACATACTCCTTTTTGTGCTCTAACACCATTTTGTACTCCCCTAAACTATCCACTGAAAATGATTTCACTAGTACGGCATCTGATCCTTTTTTAATGTAAAGAGAAATAACCGCATCATTTAACACATTTACTGAGTCTTTATTAAAAACACTGTCTTGTTTTGCGAACACCTCTCCTGAGACATTAATTTTAATAAACTCACTCCATTTATATTCGTAAATATCATCACAGCACGTTTCATTTTTTAAACTAACTCCTCCTGGTCTGTTGGAGACTAAAAAACCACTTTCTCTACTTGGTGCAATTGTGTAGTAAATATCATCATAACCTGTGTTTATTGGATAACCTACATTCTCTGGGTCTGTCCATTTATGTAACTGTCCATCAACTCTGTAAACATCATATCCTCCAAGTCCTGGGAGTGCGTTAGAACTATAGTAAAGTGATGCAGAATTAAAATCATAATAAGGAGTTATTTCATCGCCAACAGTATTTACATCACTCCCTGCATTTCTAGGTCTTCTCCATGTATTGCGTCTTTCGCTGTATACACTATACCAAATATCTTTATTGCCACGCCCTCCATCTTTATCACTAACAAAATACAAGACCAATCGCTCTGGCCTATTGGGCTTAGACTCTACCCCAACAGATGGCATCGTTGCCCCTCTTTTTTTATCATTAATCTCTTCCGGGAGTTTTATCGCAGAACCAAATTCGTTTAAGCTATCATTAAAATTAGTTTGATAGATATCACACCTTTTTAAGCCGGGCCTAGGCTCACTGCAAACTGTGAAAAACAAAGTCTGCTGGTCACTTGTAAAGGCAAAATTAGCAATCTCAACCCCTACAGTATTTACTTGTGGAATATATTTATTGGCATGTTCCCAGATTCCTTTATTTAATTTTGCCGTGTATAACTTCCTGTTTGGCCTATCCTTGTCATCAAACATAAATATTTCAGTCGTGTCGGCTTTTAAACTTGCATAAATAAATATCGAGTCACTTGTAGCAATAGGGCTAGACTCAACATGCGCCTTATTGATACTGGTATCTAAATGTGTTACCAACAATTTTAACGATGAGTCGATAAGTCCCGGCGCAATTTCACAACCCTCGATATAAGCATCCACAAATTTTTTGAAAATCCTTTCATTTGTTTGTCCTTTGTATTCTTTTTTAAACGTTTCAAAATCTTCTGCGGCTTCAGCATATTTACCATTTGTCATTTTCATTTTAGCCAAATAAAAACGCGCCAATGGATATTCTTCTGGGTCTTGCTCAACTACTTTGCTATAATTCGCTTCTGCCATTTCGTAATCACGAGCAGAAAAATAGGCGTCGGCCAGCATAAAGGTGACTTTTAAATCATCCTCTTTGAGTTCTAAATATTTCTCAAAAAAATCAATCGCCCAGTATGGGTCACCTACGTTCATAGAATTTTTACCAAAACTTTTTAATTGACGTTTGGTTAATTCATTTAAATCCAGGGAATCTAACAGAGATTGTCCAGAGGACTGAAAAAAACTAGTAAAAAAGAGTAAAACGAGAAGTCGCTTCATGTATTTGTTAAACTTTTAATATCGGTTACAAGGTATGTGTGCTCTATCTAATTGAGTACTCAAACCCGTATAAATGATTGAAATTTCTGTTGCTCCTCTATAACTACTTGATGTTCTAAGTGAAGAGATATTGAAGTCATAACTCATGCCTACTCTTAATTTTTTAAAGATTAATCCAAGCATAAAAATAGAAGCATCGGTGTTTCTTCCAACTCCAGTTCTAAACTCCATACCTGCATAAGCAGCATCTAATTTAAATTTGTTTCTAGGCATTACCCTAGCAACATTACTTCCAAAAAGCAAATCAGATGATTTTGTTTGAAACGTATATTTAAACAAAGGCATAAGGTAATAACGTTGATTAAGCGTATAAATTCCCCCATAGGTAATTACGGGTCTTGGCTTGGCTCTTGCCTCGTCGTTTTCAGTCAATGTTTTATGCGGAAAATTAAGGTGGTATATTGAAAAACCTACGATGGGTTTTAGTTGTCCAAAATCTCTAGACCAAGCAAATCCAATGGCAACATCAATGTATTGTGTCTTTTCTTGCAAATTAGACTCCCCATTTGGCAAAGCATCATTTTGACTATTGAACTGCCCTAAATCACGGTCAAATTGATTAGGAAAACTAAATTTCTTTATATCAACACCTTGTTCCACATACCCAAATTGCAGGCCTCCATGAAAATCGTTCAATCCAACACTTTTGTGATATGCACCTACCACATAAGTTTGTGTTGTTTTTAAAGTCCCTACACCTGCTTCATCACTAGATATTTGCATTCCTGCAGATATTCTATCCCCATTGGATCTATAGAATTGGTAATCAGCACCTATGGCTGATGTGGTAAATGGTTCTGAAATTGATTTCCATTGCTGTCGTACATTCCCTGTTATTCTAAAATCGCCATGATATAGCCCTGAAAACGCAGGGTTGACTAATAAAGGGGCTGCAAAAAACTGAGAAAAATGAATGTCTTGAGCATAAGAATTTTGCACACAACACACCCCTAACAGCCCTGTTATCAAGTAATAAAATATTGCATGTCTAACGTACTTATTCATGTATTCTGCTTGCCTTATTCCTAATGTGTTTTCGGAGAGTAGTATCTTCTGCTAAGATTAGTAAACTTTCTGGTTTTGGCAAATTTGGTT
>JBLIBL010000195.1:0-5033 GCA_047633355.1 Polaribacter sp. | reverse complement strand
CAAATGGTCTGAAGTGATTTCGTTATTAGAAAAAGGCAATAGCTTAAGTCAATCGTTAAGCAAAAGTGGGCTAATCACTCGCTATGAGCAAGAAGTGATATCGGTTGCTGAATTCGCAGGCCGGGTTCCACATGGTTTACGTACTATCTCTAATTCTTATGATCAACGACGAATTAGAATTAGCAAATTAAAGTCTAAGCTTTATATGCCATTTGCGGTTCTGGTGATTGCTATTATTGTATCGGGAATTCTAAAAGTTAGTCAAAACCCAGACGTATCAGTCATATCAGTTGTGATTATGGCAATGATCTATCTTGGATTGGCTTTAGGTGCTACTCGATTAATCTTAGAAATTATGCAAAAAGAAGCATGTTTCTGGTTAAATAAAGTTAAAAGCTTTGAGCGTAATGAATGGTATCAAATGCAATTTCAACAAGTCGTTTTTGGCGCTTTACTTTGGCATGCATCTTCTGGGATCGATTTTAAAACGGGATTTTCAAGAGTTGCCAATTTAATAAACGCCAAAGATATCAGAAAAAAATTAATTCTAACGGGTAATCATTGTGGTCAGGGATTCTCGGTCAGCGAGGGGGTAAAAAAAGCGAAACTTCCAATCTCTAATGTGTTTAAGCAAGCTTTAATCACTGGCGAACAAAGTGGACGATGGGAAGAAGCGGTTAAACTATTTCTAGATCAAAATGCTCTTTTACTGGATGATAGGATAGATAATGCGTTTGAATGGGCACCTCGTATTTATTATGGTTTGATTGTTTTGGTGGCGATTAGTGTCATATTATAAATGCTGGTTTCCGGTTCTAAGGACAACAGAGAGTTTGCAAATAAAATACTTCAGTTGTTTATTATTTTAGATTCGTTTCGTTCATTGCTAGTAAACATACTTTTTTTACCTAAGTACTCATTGTAAAATTTTCGATGCGCTACCTCTGAAAATGTATCCTCTCTTTCTGTGTATTGAGTAATCCAGTTAATAAGCATTTTTAAATTTGCATCTTGTGCTTCTTTAGAGCTATATTTATGTGGCTCCCAAGGGCGGTTTTTTGCGTTAGCAATACATGTCTCTACAGGTAGATTCATAAATATAACTTCACTTGAATATGGTGCAGCCAACTCAAACAAATCTGCGTAGCAACCCTCTATAACCCAACTAGAATTTGAATCAATAAATCTAGTAATTTCCATTGTCGATTCATTTAGTGGTTTTCTTTCTGGGGGCGTTGTTGCTTTCCACGCAAGGGTATCAAGATCTAAGTGCGCCAATCCCTTTGTATTGGATAGCTCTTTAGCCAGAGTAGATTTTCCTGAACTAGAATTACCTAATATTAGCATGTTATTCAAATTTTAATTCCCTGTGACACATTACGTTTCGCTGGTCATACTTGCTTATGATTTTTTAACACATTTTCTAATAACAAAGGTATAAAGTAATGCTAAACCCAATGTTACATAAAAGATGGTTCGGAATACCGTGTTGGTGATTTCACTGAAATCGTACCCTAAAAGATCGGTGATACCTCCCGAACAAAAAATAACAAAAGGTAAATACCATATAACTTTATAGTAAAGTTCAGCTTTTTCTCGATAAGTCGAATAGAAAAATATAAACAAAAATAACACCCAACCAGTCAATAAAATTATTTTCGGACATTAATATCCCTCCCTAAGTCATAACAAGCCGGTAGGTTGGTGTGCGGAGCGAACCCCAACAACTCACAACCAAACAAATACACATCAACCTAAAATATAATTTAACCCAACTTACCGTGCTTGTTAGTTGTAAATCGATACAGAACATAATAATACTTAAGGACGATTAAGCTCTATCTTTTTAGAGGTTAGACAAAAGTGATTTCCGCCCATTTTACCGACAGAATCGATTAAATCCTGGTCGATACGACCATTTTCATACAAGTCATCTCTGATATAAATGAACTTCACATCTAAGAGTATAACTGTGCCACCCGAAGGTGAATCGCTAATTGAGATTATTTTTCTCAAGGAGCACTCGTAACGAATTGGTGATTCTTTAACTGAACTAGGTAATACTTTATAGCTAGAACAACTCTCGACGTCAGCGAAATCAAATTCGCTTTCGTCGATATCAATACTTGCACTTGTAATGTTCATTTTCTCTAATAGTGAAGCGTTTACTACATTGATAACGCACTCACCTGTTTCAATTAAATTTTGCAGTGTATCCTTGTCAATGCCACTTCTTTGAGTAACTTGAGTATAAAGAAGTACAGGAGGATTACAGCTTGCAACTGTAAAAAAGGAATAAGGAGCTAAATTATCAATATTATCGCGTGAACGGGTACTAATCCATGCAATGGGCCTAGGAGTTACACCACCATTTAGCAGCTGATATTTTTCTTGAACTTCTAATTCTGCAACATCAAAAAACATTTTATCTCCATCTGGTAGTACTAAGCCCGGTAAGTTGGTGTGAGGAACGAACCCCAACAATTCACAACCAACCAAACCACATTAAACCTTTTTACGTTTAGCATTTATTTACATCAAAAAAAATTTCTATTCAATTTAACCATGGCTGTTGGGGTTTGCACCACTAACCCTGTATCTCTCCAGATAGAGTAACAAACTATTACTCTATCACAGAAATTGAGGTAGTCTGGCACCAACGATACTATTCTACCCGACTTACAGTGTTAGACTATTAGTATCGGATAGCTCTTTAGTAAGAGTAGATTTTTCCTGAACTTGAATGAATCGTTTCCCATTTCTATTTCCTGCGGCACTAGAAATTAAGGATTGAATATGCACATTCGTATTTTATGAGCTTTTCCAAATAGATAATAAGTTTTTCTGTTTTTATACTCAAACTTGCCAGATTCACTTGAATTTTATCTGTCTCATTTAACTTAAAGTCTGTTCAAGAATTCTTATCAGAGCAAACTCGACCCACATATTCAAATTTATATTGGTCTTTCTTAGCTTTCAGACTCAACCTTATATTTACTGAATCTTGGTACAGCATACGAAAGATATCTAAATGAGGGCAAGCTTCATGTTTCCCCTATAGTTGATTCGCTGTATAAGGTAGAAAAAAGAAAATTAATACCAAACCTTTTTGTTCATAGTTTACAGCGTCAAAATAAAAAGTGCAGCGCTTTATGCCGTATCGCTTTTCATTGATTGGTTATATTTTTGTTCTCTTAGTCGTCCAATTTGAATGAAAAGTATTAAATTAAAGGAGATGTATACAATCATTCTATTTAGACTATTATTCCATTCGTAATTGAACTTTAAAATTTTCGACTCTACACAACTTGAGTTTGTCGACTCTTCACATGATTAAATGGCATCAATAGATTTGATTTGTTCAGAACTTATTTCTGTCACATTATTTATTTCATTAAATGTGAGGAGAGCCGTAACTATAGTTACGGTATAAAGCATCGGACCTACAAACTTTTTGTACATTGAATTTCTCCCAAAATATAACGTTTAAGTCATTAGACCCTTACTCACCACCAGCGATAGCGCGTGGTGCGTGAGTGGTTTAATGCACTTTTTTGTTATATTGCGTTTACCAAACATCTTTATTGTCCCCATACCTAACAGCTAAACCTGTAATATAAGATGCTATAAAAAAGCCAGCAACCGCAAACTTATTTTCAAAATAAAACAAAGCTATTAATCCAAAAACTAGTATGGAAAACTCAGCTAATAACTGGTTACGTCTTGATGAAATCCCGAAAAACAATAATCGAAACCACCAAGGTTGTACTGCCCAGTTTTCTGATTTTTTATCAATCATTGTAATTACCTCTGTAAGTTTATTAATATCAACTTCAAATATAGAGGCAAGAGATTTAAGAGTTTCCATACTTGCACTTTGACCACTTTCAACACGCTGAATAGTTCTCACACTAAGACCACTCAATATTGCTAATTGATCTTGCGACCATTTTTTTTCAGCTCTTAATTTTTTAACTATCATGATTAATCCTTGTCACTCTAAATGATAATAATGACAGAAAATTGGACTGGCGGTTACGAAATGTACCTGACAGTATACCGACAGGGGTGGTTTGAGCAATATAACGCCTTTTGAAGCGGCATTTTTTGCCGCAAAGCGGCGCTTTAAAATGTCCGTTTGCCAAAATTGTGTACGCCCGACATGGGTATTAACTAATGCGGTGTAAGTCCTCTGTAGGAAAATCACCGTCGAACTCTTTGATGTTATTAGACGATAACTACTAGCGAATGGCAAGGGATAATCCGCGAGGAACGGTTCGAAGGAAGCCGCTAGCACCAACAGTAGGTCCTTTAGGGAAAACTGCGAGCTAACGAACAAGAACATCATATGAGGTGTAGGCTGGAGGCGAGTTGGCAGAGCCTGCCCCACGAAGTGCTTTGGGTACAAGACGACGAAGCCACGTGAACTAACGGCCACCGTAAATGATGCAGTTGCCTACAAGGATTTAGGTAAGGGGCGTGAGCTGGGAGCGGAAGCTTTGCGCAGGGAAAGTTAATACGCTTATTCGGGGAGATCTGCTTAACAAGCGATCGGTAAGTAACCAATGAGACTCTGGTTTAAATGTGTCTTGGCTCTTTGACTTCCATCAACCAAGGAGAGCGGCTGAGATGGACAGATATATTGTTCCATGCAATATCTGCATTTCCGCCATCCGTGGCGGTCAAACCGATAGCGCGATTGGGAGAAATTCAAGTTGTGATTAAGTAGAAGTCAGCCGAAGGCATAGTAGCCAAACGCCCATCGTAATGGTTGGGACATGGTCAAGGCCTGAACATTTAACCAAAGGAGGAGTCATGACTCACTTGAACAATTCAACTACGCCGTCCGGCGATTATTTTGTGCAGCGTGCTGATATGCAACCGGCCTTTAACAATAATCTATTTGACGAAGTACTAGCCGCACCCAACCTTAAACGGGCTTGGAAACAAGTTCGGGCGAATAAAGGTGCGGCAGGCGTCGATGGTTTACAGATTGGTGATTTTCTAACGTGGTCGAGATTACATTGGAAACA
>JBLIBL010000194.1:0-5064 GCA_047633355.1 Polaribacter sp. | reverse complement strand
GTTTGTATGGTCAGGAGATTTTAATGATAAGCTGATAGAGATATTTAAACCCGAGATTGTAATTGGCCAGTCAATTGAACGGTTTTTAAGGTTGGTCCCAAGGTTTTAAAATATATATTTGAGACTGCTTGAGTATAAATGTTGTCCTCTGACGTCAACTAGTTTTAAATTAAAAATAATTTCTTGAAATGGATATATTTAAACATACCGAATCCCAAAAAGTTAGGGAACTGAATGCAGCACAGCACAAGTGTACCAGATAAAAGAGGTAAACTTAGTTTGCTTGAGCTGGTCTCAGTTTTACAGTTACTTTATTTTTGCAGGTCAAATTATAGCCTTTCATAATTGATGCGATGAGAATTAATAAATTTCGACGAACTCAACTTTTGAGTTGTAAAATTGTGACTTTTTTCAGTAAGTTTATTTTTTTTAAGGAAAAAATCACCTTCACCAGTATCTTTTGCTAAAAGTGTAGCAATAGAATCTGAAGGTATTAAGGAATATCTAAAAGCTAAATACGTGATAAATCTGATAAATTTTAAACATCCTGTTAATGGTTTGCACTTAGACTCTGACAATTCTAAAATGTAGTGCGTATTATTAATCTGAGTTAAAATTACGAAAATTAAAAGACGCTAACGTAATTTATCCTTTTTTGAGTTAATACAGATTAAAATTATTGATATGATTAAGGTACCTCACATCCGATATATCAATTATGGGGGGTGGAAGTTTATAGTCGAATTTTAGGGTTTCTATAATTAAAATTAAATTTTTCGGCGCAGATTATGTTTTTGAAATAAGGTAAGTAATGAAAAATAAAAGAATAGCTATTATTGGAAAGCCAGGTCATATAAGTGATAGCTACAATAAAAGTATTGAAGAATTAAATAAAGAAGTAGGTTTGAATACCGGCAATCTAGCATTTTGGTATGCGATGAACGAGCATATTGAAGGGGAAAAGGATTATTTCGGTTGGGGTGTAGATCCGAAATATTTAAAAGCAAATTATGATGTTTTAGTTTTCCCAGCGGCTAATCAACTTTATCCAGGTTGGGATCTATCTGTTTTAGCAGATCTTTTTGAAAAAGCAGATCTCCCATTAATTATTTGTGGTTTGGGTGCACAAGCAAAAAATGTAGGAGAAAAACTTAGTTTTAAACCAGGTTCAAAACGATTTATGAAAGTCATTTCGGAACGAGCGGTTGCAGTAGGTGTTAGGGGGAATTATACGGCGGATATTTTAAATCAAAATGGTATTAAAAATATTGAGGTAATTGGCTGTCCATCTAATTTTATTAATTACAATCCCAATCTTGGTGTGGAAAATTTAGCCAAACTAGATTCGCTAAAAGACATTCAAAGAATTGCACTAAACATAGACATTACAGAAAGTTTGTCTGAAAAAGTATCGACAATGTTTAGCTGGTCTATCGGTCGTGATGTTGAGGTTATTAATCAGGCACCACTTGAATTGTTACAATTAGCGCATCATAGTTTTAAACAATTTAATCCAGAAGTAATAAATCGTGTGCGAAATATTCTGGCGCCAGGCGTATCTACAAACATATTCACTAAATTTGTACAGCAAAAATTCTCTATTTATTTTAATACAGAAGAATGGATGTATAAGTTAAAGAGATTTGATTTATCTATTGGAACACGTATGCATGGCAACATGCTTGCCTGGCAAGTAGGTACACCATGCATAATATTACCTCACGATTCAAGGTTAACGGAATTAGTAGATATAATGCAATTGCCAAAATTTTCTCTTGATAAGGTTCATTCTAAAACGACTCTTGAATCGGTTGTTAATCGAGTTGAATTCGATGCAAGTAAGTATGATAATAGTAGACAAGTATTGGCAAAGCGGTATTTGAAAATTTTGGAAGATACTAACGTAGGTGTAAATCCACAATTGCAGGCGTTTGTAAAATAAGCATCCATGTGAGATACGTTTTCATATTAATTGACTAAAAACTATAACTTAAACTATCTGGATAATGATAAAAAGAGAAATTATTTTTGGCATATTCGATGAGTTTCATGTGGGTCATATTAATCTTCTTCAACGTGCGTCAATGTATGTTGACCGCTTATTTGTAGGTGTCTCCACTGATAATCTGAACTATTTCAAAAAATAGGCAGGAATCCTGATTATAATCAAAGTGATAGGATGAAGATCATTAATAGTCTTCGCTATGTTAAATTTGTTTTTCGGTAGAATTGTTAGAGAATAAAGCGGAGTATATTGAATATGATAAGTCTGATGTATTGGTGATGTGTGATGATTGGGATGGAAAATTCGACTTCATGAAGGAGTTGCGTGAAGTTGTGTATTTATCCAGATCACCGTCTATATCGACCAATGAGTGAAGTGATTTGTTTACGTGCAGAATAAACTCGTGCTTAAAGAATAACTGATAGATGAACAAACAGATCCTTATTCACATTGGCCCGCCAAAAAGTGGTACTTCTGCGATACAATATGCCTTGCATAATGCTAGGCATATATTACGTTGTGAAGGGATTGACTATCCTAGACACGAGGTTGGTCCTAATGGCATAAGTTCGGGCAATATGAATACAATATTGTCTTTAAATGAAGATGGTAAGTGGCAAGTTTGTGAAGACAAAATTCAACATGTGCTTAATGAATTTGAGCGTTCTGACTTAGACATGCTGTTGTTAAGCTCGGAATATTTTTTCTATCTTGCCAAAGAAATTGCCAAGTCAATCCCACAGGCTCAGTTTATTGCTTATCTTCGTTGTCCCTTGGAAACATTTGAGTCCTCTTATAATCAATCGGTTAAGCGCCATATGAGGACCACTGCGCTCTCTTTTGGTAAGAATTTGCATATTACGTCACTTAATATCTTAACGGAGACCATCCAACATATAGGTAAAAAACGCTTTATTTTAAGAGCTTATTTACCGATATCTGAACAAGGGTATAATTTAATTGAGGATTTCTGGACTGCTGCTGGGTTACCCGACATGCCATCTTCGAAAGTTGTGACAAACAATTCTTATTGCTTCGAAGCATTGGAATTTAAACGTTGGCTAAATCAATTTGAATTAACCAATTTGGACACAGCAATCGACCAAGCGCTTCAGGCCTTCAGTGATCGCATACAGCTGTTTTCTTTCTTACCTAAGGAGTTATTTGATCGCTATCAAAAACAAGCTCTGCATAATGTTAGGGATTTTGTACATGAGAATAGAGTATTTAATGGCAAGATTTTAATCACATACCTTAAACATCGCTCGAGTTTGAAACACATGGAACAAACCCTTAGCAAAGAGGATCTCATATATGTTTGTGCTTATCTTGCATTACACCATTCAGTATTGTATTCACAAATATGTTCAAAATTAAATCGATATACTTCTTCCGATTCAGAATTAACAGAGAAAATAAATTTAGTTTTAAATCATCAAAAAAATTATCGAACATTATTGGCTAAGGTTATGCGGCGAATAAAGTGGTAAGAAGTCAGCTAAAACTTCCTCATGAGCGATACCTTAACTTGAAGACGCAAACAAATTGACCATCTGAATGTAAATAAACTGGTTCCCCCTGCGTTGAAGTCATTTAATACTACTCATTTCACTTATTGCTTTTATTCATTCCAAAATACACGTTAAAATATCATTAGTGATTACTTTTCAGGTGAAGAGCTTCAATCGGCTTAAATGGTCCATGTCAACTTCAATGCAAGTGGGTTATTCAAAATTAAGCTAAGTAATCTGTTAGAAATTTATAGACGCAGTCAATGTTCTTAATGTAATGATTTTTCGATTACATGCATTCACGTAGTATAACAAGGAACAGGACGTCGAATTGAATAAAGTGATATATATCCATGTGGGGCCACCTAAAACAGGGACCTCTGCGGTACAAAAATGGTTGAGTAGTAATCAATCCTTTTTGAGAGAGCATGGTGTTTTTTATCCATCTCACAGTGTCGATGCTAACGGGGTCAGTTCAGGGAACGTTAAAAGTATTTACGACTCAGATGAAAAAAAGCAATTACTTTTAAATGAGGTCCGTTTATCCGATTTATTAGATGCTTTTAATGCAAGTGAATATTCAGTCTTATTGTTATCGTCGGAGTTTTTTTTCCGTAAAATGGATGAACTGAGAACGCATATGCCTAAAGCTAGGTTTATTGCTTATGTGCGCAATCCCACGGAAATTAAAGAGTCGAGTTATAATCAATCAGTTAAGCGTCACTTTCAACTAGAAAAAATAAACATTGCACGTAGTAAAAATTTAATGTACATGGCTAGACTAGTGGAATTTACTGATATGCACGGAGCAAATGATTTATATTTAAGACTTTACGGCGATAAATACTTTAAACGTGGCAATATTGTATCTGATCTACTTTCTATAATAGGAATTGAAGCTAATGTTACGTTGCCCCTTGTTAATCATTCTTATCAGTTCGAGGCTTTGGAGTTTAAACGATGGTTCAATCAATTTCATTTAGAAAATTATCAAGATATGGTTGACAGGGCTTTACAGAGCTTTATCGAGGGCAATGGCGACTACTCACTTATACCCAAAGGTCAATATATTGCTGATAGTAACTACTATGCATCTGTGTTACAAAATTACGCTAAAGTGTTAAACGCACCTAATCTTAATCCCCTTGTTGCCGATATGAAAAATGCCCTACCCAAACCATATTTTAATCAGGATCTATCGGACAATCAATTTTTATCAGTGTGTCAATATCTTCAAAAAACCTTATCGTTTGATTATTACCTCATGACTAAAGAAATGATGTCTTTTGGTCCTGTTGAAAATGCACATTTTCAACATTTGTTTATAAGGGCGTGCAACAGGAAGTATCGGTATATCCATCTAGTGTTAATTGGGCGTAATAAGCTGCGTAACGTTGCAAAAAACGTTATAAAATACTTTAGAAACCGCTGAGTTTATTTTCTATGTATCAAGACTAGCAACCATGAAGTATTCAATTTTGGAAGTAAATCAATGAAACATGTAATGCGTGCCGTTAAGTTCTTAATTGGGCTGTTCCCCAAAGAGGC
>JBLIBL010000193.1:0-5091 GCA_047633355.1 Polaribacter sp. | reverse complement strand
AGGCTCTAGGAGACAGCGCTAGAATTATTGCTGAAACTCAATATGATTGGGATATTATTACTAAGAAGTTATTAGGCAGTTATGAGCAAATTATTTAAAAAAATAGTAGTAAAATTGCAACAGCTTGCCATTGAAATCATGGATGTCTCCGCATATCTACATAAAAAGCGCGGCTATAATCAAGTATCGATATTAACGTACCATAATATTGTGCAAGGTAAACTGCCTGTTAATGATGTTTGTTTTTTAGATCTAACGCTTTTTGAGCAACAAATTTCCTACTTAAGTAAACACTTTCAAGTTTTGTCTTTAGCTGACGCTTTTGAACAAGCAAAGAAAAAAAACAGTAAACCTATTGCCGCGATAACGTTTGATGATGGCTTTTATAGTAATTATGCTCTCGCATTTCCTATACTGAAAAAATATAACACTCCTGCAACTATTTTTTTAACTACTAGTATGATCGATAGTAATAAAACAATTTGGTTTTGCGACTTAGTTCAAATGTTATCTTTAACAAGTAAAAAAAGCTTTATATGGAATGCCATTGAGTTTGATCTATCAAATGCAGATAAGAAGCAACTCGCTTCAAGGCGCCTGCAAAAGTTATTAAAAGAAAAACCTCAAGCATCATTAATAGTTTCACTGAGCGAAATAAGTCAACTACTTGAATGTAAAACCGAAATTAATTATCAAGAAGGTTCTGCATTTTACATGCTAACGCAACAAGCGATTAATGAAATGCTTGGTTCAAAGTTAATAGAATTTGGCGCTCATACCCACAACCATATAATTTTAACTAAAGAAGATATAAGGCTTGCAGAAAATGAGATTATTCATTCAATTAAGCAAGTTGAAAAAATCACTCAAAAAGACTGTCGATATTTTGCTTACCCGAATGGGCGAGCTATTGACTTTAATGAACATCATACGGAAATTTTACGTCAAAATAATATTAAGCTTTCTGCAACAACAACAAGTGGCTTAACCTCTCCTGACGAAAATAGACTCGCATTCAAACGCATATTTATTCATACAAACACATCACTCCCAACCTTTAAACTGCAAGTGCACGGCTATAGGTAACTGAAATGGATGCTATTGTTCTAGGTTTGGGTGTTAACGGGTTAGCCGTAGTAAGATCTTTAGGAGAAAAGTCTCTTCGCGTAGCGGGTATTTATCATGACAAAAACAACGAACTAGGCATACATTCTAGATACTTAAAAAAAATAGAGAAAATATCAGTTAGTTATACTAAAGATGAATTATTAACAGCATGTTTAAAATTAGTAGAGACTAAAGAGCCAGCTCAAAAGAAAGCCGTTATTTTTTGTACTAGTGATAGTTTTGCCGCAACAATATCTAAACATCAATCACTGTTCGAACAACACTTTATTATTACCACCCCAGATAAAGATATGTATTGGCATTTTGTTGCCAAGCAACCTACTGCTGATATATGTACCACTAACAATTTCCCTATCCCTAAAACAATATATTGTACAGAAAAATATCAGTTATTAATTAAAGCGCAGCACTTAACCTACCCGTTAATCATCAAGCCCAATTTAACTTTTGGTGATGAATTTCCAGGTAAAAATTTAATCGTTCATACAAAAGATGAGCTAGGTAAGTTTATTAGTGATTATCCCCAGCTAGAAACTGAAGTCGTTGTACAGGAAATTGTCCCCAGTGGTGATGGTAAAATTTATCTTGTGACAACTTATTCAGATAAAGCAGGAAAAGTACGTATCGCATATTCAGGTAAAAAAATTAGACAATATTTACCTGATTACGGCGTCACTTGTTTCGGTGTTAGTGAAAGTAATAAGCACTTAAAACAGATCACCATTCAATTTTTAGAAGCTATAAACTATACCGGTTATGCAACCCTTGAATTTGCATACGATGAAAAAAATAAACGTTTCTATTTTATTGAATTAAATATCCGATCTTTCTATCATAATCAACTATTTAAAGATGCTAGTTTAGACATCAATTACTTAGCTTATCAATTAGAAGCTCAAACATCTATTAATTCAGAACAGTGCCTAATGCTACAGAAAGACGGAATTTTTTGGTTAGACTTCACTCGTGACTTTGGTTCATTCCTTAGAAAAAAACATCTAACCACTTTGACATGGTTAAAAAGCCTGTTAAAAGCTAGATCTTTTGCTTATTTCGATAAGAAAGATATAAAACCCTTTATCGTTTCACTTAAAGTATTTACTATCATTGTACTGAAAAATCTATTTCAGAATAATCGTTAACCCATAAAGTCATAGGGACATACCTTTTGTCAAACCAACTTGTTAAACATGGCCTCATTTATACTTTCGCTCAGTTTTTTATCATGTTTGCAGGATTAATTTCATTTCCAATTTTAACAAAAAACTTATCGCCAGAGGATTATGGTTTTATTGGGTTATTCACAGTAACAGTAAGCTTCATTGCATCTTTCGGTAAACTAGGTATTCAACATAGTATTCTAAGATTTAGAGATAATTACGATCAACCAACATTTGTATCCAATATTATCTTTTTGAGCCTGGTTGGGCCAACCGCTATTTGTGTCGCACTACTTAGCATGGTCCTAACTTGGCATGTTATTTCTCCAATAAGTTTTGCTCGTATTGATACAATAGTCATTGCTATTTTAGTTGCCTTTTCTGAACAGATCAGAGCGCTATTAGTTAACTTTTTTATTAGTAAACAACAAAGTAAGCTAGTTGCTCAAATAAGGGTTATAAGCAAAACCATCAACATTATCCTGACTATTTCAGCGATATTGCTTATCTCAGCAACATCAAGAACCTTTATTTATGCTGTGATAGTTGCAGAAGTTATTGTATTTAGTCTATCAATGCTAATTGCATATAAATTCAACGTATTTAATGGCGTATCAATTGATAAAGTTGATATCAAAATATACAAGCCAATTATTACCTTCGGCATCCCTTTATTAGGGTTGGAAATGGTTAGTATGTTGCATGCTTTTATTGACCGTTATTTAATTAAATTTTATCTCGGTGGAGAACCTTTAGGTTTCTACTCAGCATATTATAATATGGCAAATATAATTTCAGAGTTAATCATCGGAGGCATAGTACTAGCAATAGTGCCCGCCTATATGCAAACATGGAATACACAAGGTAAAGTAAAAACAGAGCAATTGATAAGTAAAGCTGCCAACGTTTTCTTATTTACCTACCCTATTCTTGTTGCCAGTTTATATGTAATTTCCAAAGAATTATTTACCTTGTTAACCACAAAAGAATACGCCACATTTTATTATTTATTACCTATAGTCGCAGCTGGTGTAATGCTCCAATCAGCTTCACCTATTTTTTCTGCGGGTCTAAAAATAAAAAAACAAGTGATGACGATGTTTTGGATTGTGACTTTAAGTGCAATACTAAATTTCATTTTAAACATACTCTTTATACCAAAGTATGGCTTATCGGCTGCTGCCATATCAACAATGATAAGTTATAGCTTTATCATTATTTCCTTTTTTTATTTTGGCACTAAAGCATTACAACTTAAAATAGACCCATATCTCCCTGCCCGAAGTATTCTATATGCAGCTATTTTTACTTACTTAAGTAGCTTCATCCATATTGAAGTTAATGTTTATCAATTAGGAACAAAGATACTTTTAGGCGTTGTCTATTTTTGTGCTGTCTGCTTATTGTTTGAGAAGAATTTATCGACGTTCATTATTCAAGCGCTATTTAAGCGAACAAGGAATGAATAGTTATCAGTTTCCTACTATTGGCTACTTATTTATAACTAATAATTAATTATGAAAAAAAATAAATTACAAATAGGTTTATTATTAAATAGTAATACTGTTACGGCGTGGTTTGCCAAAATGGTGGAGCAAATTAATAGTGGTCAATATGCTGATATCAAGTTAATAATAATTAATCAGCCGTTAGAAGATACTTCTTTATCTTTAAATAAAAGTAAGGCCCATCAGAAATACGGAAAAATTATACTGAATAAAGTTTATCACCTACTTTTTGAACGCAATCAAGAAGTCCCTGATGCTTTTGAATTAATAGATATAGAGAAAATTCTGCCTAATATTTTAACTATTGATACTAAAAATACCTTTGATAAAGTGACAACGAACGATGAAGAGAGTGATAAAACAAGAATAATCAATAGTGAATTAGATTTATTGCTCCATGATGGCAATGCCCCATTGCAAAAAGAACTATTAACAACAATAAAACATGGTGTTTGGTCATACTCTATTGGTGAAGATCCAACCAATCTAAACCAACCAGCTGGTTATTGGGAAATGTTTAAAAACAAGCCTGAAACATGTGTATTATTAAAGCGATTAACCGCCAACTTAACTCAATATCAGACCCTGTATCGTTCATACTCAGCAACTAATTATATGTCATTTATAGATAATACAAATGCGGTATATTGGAAAGCATTATCATTCGCTCCTAGAAAGTTAGAAGAGTTGTATAAAGATGGAGGAGTTCAATTTGAGCGTTTAGTGCAACAAGCAAATGAAAAACCACATTATTTTTCTAATGAAGAAAACCTTGAACCAACAACAAGGCAACAACTCTCATTAATTAGCAAAAAAATAATACAAAAATTAAAACTTGTCTGTGAATTAAAACTCTTTAATAAACAGTGGAGTCTTCTATATTGTATTGAACCTGAACTTTCTTCATCTTTTACACACTATAAAAAGATAACACCGCCAAACGATAGGTTTTGGGCCGACCCCCATGTTATTTATCAAAATAATACTTACTACATTTTTATAGAAGAGTATATTTATAACGAAAAAAAAGGTCACATTTCAGTTATTAAAATGAATGAAAAAGGTGAATATCAACAGCCTATTCCCGTATTAAATAAAGACCACCACCTGTCCTACCCCTTTGTTTTTGAACATGATGGTGATTATTATATGATCCCAGAAACAGCTAAAAATAAGACTATTGAACTATATAAAAGTTCGAATTTCCCTTTCGATTGGCAATGGCAAATGAATTTAATGGAAAATGTAACTGCTGTAGATACAACATTATACTTCGATAATGGTAAATGGTGGAT
>JBLIBL010000192.1:0-5180 GCA_047633355.1 Polaribacter sp. | reverse complement strand
AAGTAAACACTCTGCAATGATCTGGTTAATGTGATTATCTTCTACTAATAATATTCTTGTATCGGAAGGCCAGTCATATACAAATTCTGAGGAAGCTAAATTATTGTCCTTAGGTAAGGGGTGTGACAACTCTAATGCCTCTCCCTTTTCAGATGAAACTGATACAGCATAAAGTAGATTTTTTGTTATTGCAGGTTTAGGGAAGTCTGCACAGAATCCAGATTTAAAAAGTTTTTTAGTATCTCTCTTTTGCCCTATAGGTCTCATCATTACCAGTTTCATTTTGGAAAATTCAGGGGTATTACTCAGTAATAGACCTAATTCATCTCCATTCATACCCGGTATATTCATATCTAGAATAGCAATATCAAAAAGAACATTCCCGTTATCATCGACATTCTTTCGGCATTTTTCCAATGCCGTTTTTGCATCGATAGCATCATCAATTAAGAAACCCCATTGCACTAATTGTGCGCGCAAAACGCGTCGATTAGTTTCGTTATCATCCACTATCAGTATTCTTTTATTGGCCCCGTCTATTTTTGATATATTACCGGTCTTTTCATGTCCTTTATTCAGCTCTAGGGTGAAGTGAAAACAACTACCACCTTTGGGATTACTGAACATTTGTATTTCTCCACCCATTAATTCACACAATCTACTGGTAATTGTCAGACCCAACCCTGTCCCTCCATATTTTCTGGTAGTCGATGCATCAACTTGACTAAATGAATCAAACAGCTGATTTTGCTTATTTTTGGGTATTCCTATTCCTGTATCGGTTACTGTACAGTCCATTTTTAAGTGTTCTTGATCCCCACTAACCGCGTTAATCGAAGCGGAAACAAGAACTTCACCTGTTTCGGTGAACTTAATCGCATTGCCTACAATATTGGTGAGAATTTGCCTAATACGACCTGGGTCAGATTTAACCACTTCATAATCAATAGCACTTGTATCTAAAATTAATTCTAAGCCTTTAATTTGTGCTGTTAAAGCCATAGATTGGATGAACTCGCCGAGCATATCTTGTAAATTGAATTCGAGTATTTCAAGTTCTAACTTGTCCGCCTCAATTTTAGAAAAGTCGAGTATCTCATTGATAATTATCAATAATGATTCAGCACTGGTTTTTGCTATGCTTGCCCTATGGCGCTGTTCTTCCGTTAGTTTGCTATGAAGTAGTAATCCAAGCATACCTAATACGCCGTTCATTGGAGTGCGTATTTCGTGGCTCATATTTGCCAAAAACTCTGATTTCAGGTGTGTCGATTCTTCGGCTTTCTTCAACGCTTCAACTAAAACCTTAGCTTGCGTGTTTAATGAAGCTGTTTTCTCAGTAACTTGCTCTTCAAGCGTTAAAACAAATTGCTTCTGTCTCACTATTTCCGCCCGCTGTAAACGCGTTCTTAAATAAACTAAAATGGATACGATAAGCAAGGCTACAAATGCATACAAGCTATATGCCCACCAAGTTTTCCAAGGCGGTGGTGATACATGTAAGTTGATTGACAGAAACTCTGTCCCCCATTTGCCGCTACTATTAGTCGCTTTAACTAAGAATTTATATGAACCGCCCTCTAAGCTTGTAAAAGAAGCGGTATTTTTATTACCAATATCAATCCAACGGTCATCATATCCTTCTAGTTTATAAGCATATTGATTCTTGTTAGGAGCAATAAAATCTAATATAGAAAATTCAAAAGAAAAAAAGTAATCCAAATAAGACAACTGAATATCAGTGACATAAGAATAAGGTGTTTCAAACTTTACTGACTGCCCCATTTTATTGAATCCCGTTAGAACAAGCTTAAATTCACTGGAATTTGGCGCTACATATGCGGTGTTAAAATATTCAATACCCCTTTGACTGCTGGTGAATAGTGTTCCATTACCGCTCTGTATCAGACTATTTGCGTAGAAGTTTGAACCCAACAAGCCATTACTACCGTCATAATTGGTTACTTCTCCCGATAATGGGTTTAGCTTTGAAATTCCTTTATTCGTGGTTAACCACAAATGACCATTTTTATCATCTGAAATCGCGCGTATCAAAGAAGTAGGTAATCCTGTTTTGGCGCTAAAATGTTTAAAACTTTTTGTTTCACGGAGGTATCGGTTAAGTCCTTTTTGAGTAGAAATCCAAATTTCTCCGTCTCTAGATTGATGCACATCCTGAACTATGGCTCCTAATAAACTATCAACTATGTTTTTATCACTTTTAAATGAAATAAATCGTTGCTTGTCTTCCTGCCAAAGGTTGACTCCATCGCCGGTACCCACCCACATATTTTGTTCGCTATCTTTAAAAATTTCTAACACTTCGGGATGAGATAATCCTACAGATTCATTTAAGTGAGTAAAGGTTTTAGTCAGAGGATCATAACGATGTAGACCATTTTTATAAGTACCAATCCAAAGGTTTCCGTATTGATCCATACTAAGGGCTCGTAACTCTCTAAACTCCTCATAGTTTGGATCTGATTTAGGGTATGTTAATAGCTCAACCTGCTTAGTTTCTAAGTTGAATTTAGCTAAACCTTCACCTTGTGCAATCCATAAACTATCAGTACCATCCGGAAATATAATGGGTTTTTCAAATAACCGACTTTCATCATCGCCATTCTTAAAAATGGGCCCAGATAATTTTTCTAGCGTTTGTGATGCTACATCCCATCTATATAATTGTGATGATGACGATACAATTAACAAATCACCATTAGCGTCCGTTGCGATGCCATTTGGTGCTGTCAATTCAGGATTGTTAATTGACTTAAATTTGCGATGCGGCACTAACTTATATATACCGTGAGTTTCGCTGGTAACCCATATTGTTCTCGAACTATCTTCGAAAATCACTCTAAGGCTATTGTTCTGCTCAAGGTTAAATTGTTCAATTTTGGGGCCTAAATTAGATTTTCTAAATAAACCTTTACTGGTAACAAACCAAATATAACCTTCCTGATCCTCAATCATAGAGTTCACTTGACCTAAGTATTCATCATCAAGGGTTTTTAATGGTGTAAAAAGGGCATCTCGTTTATCAAAGGTAAAAGGGCCTCGTTGTGTCCCAACATAAAGCTGATTTTTTGATGTTTTTAAAATACTTCGAATTTCGTTTGCGCCCGTAGGCGTTTTATTCTCTGGAGCAGGTAAAAAATTAGAAAAGGTTCGTTTGGTCTTGTCATATAAGTTTAAGCCAAAGCTAGTGGCCACCCATAGGCTATCGCTATCGCTGTCTTCAATGTCCCATATTCTATTATGAGATAAAGCCGATGATGCATCATCAATTTTTTCAATATGCTCAAAATTATTATTACCGAGATATCGACTTAACCCTTTGTCATATGATCCTAACCAAATAACCCCTTTTTGGTCGTGAAATAAGGACTGTATTCGGTTCGATGAGACCGATTTAACACGAAGTGGATCATGAATAAAATTCTTAAATATCCCTGTTTGAGGGTCATATAAATTTGCTCCTCCTCCCCAAGTACCAATCCATATTTTTCCGTTATGGTCTAGCATAAGGTTGCCTGCATCATTATGTGCCAAACCGTTTGAACTCAAGCTATCATATTCAAACAGGGTGACCTTTCTGCCATCATAACGCATGACGCCATTTTCGGCGGTCCCAAACCAGAGTAAACCTTGCTTATCCTGAATGATTGAATATATCTCGGAAGAAACAAATCCATCTTCCTCTGTTAGCATTTTTACAGAGTATTCATTTATAAGCTTCGAAGGCTGCTCATTGCCATAGACTGGAACAAAAATCCCAATCAAGAAGATAAAAAAAATATAAAAGCGATTAATAATCAAAATGTTATATTCCAAAAGCTTTAAGGTTGTGGTAAATCAAAGGAATAGCACGAAAAAAAGAAACAACGCAACTCAAGAATAAACACTATTTCTGATTTAGAGTATAGGACAATGTGGGCTATAATAATTATTTAAATAATTGCTTATTTGTTCGGGCTAGAATTTTCCAAAGTGCATTGGTCTCAATCAAGCGCTGCAGCTTAATTTATTTTCGGTTTGCACAATAGGTCATAAACTTAACGAAAATAGTATCAAATAATCTATATACGTTGCAGGCATAAAAGTAATATTCATTTTATTTACCAGATGTTATTTTAAGCGTCAAACAAGCAAAAAATTGGCGGCAATTTATAAAAAAGAGAATAAAAACGTTTTTAACGTTTATTTTGTCTAAAATAGTTACGGATTTCGTCGCAAACTAGCTCTTTAATGGAACTATGTATCCTTGGAAACATAAATGCCAACAAACAAGCAGTCGAGCAATAGAGTTTTAACCGCTTTTCAATCATGCCGGGACGGTTTAGTACGTTCTATTATGAAGATGAATGTAGAGCAGCAAGATGTTGATGAGATTTTACAGGAATCTTTTATTAGAGTTTTAGACTCTGACGCGAAACAACAAATTAAATCACCAAAAGGATACTTATTTGTTGTTTCAAGAAACTTGGTTCTTAAAAAACTAATGGAACAATCAAAAGTCATACATGTTGAATTAGATGATGCTTTAATAGAAGATGATGTTGATAATTCTATTGAAAGACAGCTTTACCAAAAAATTAAATTTGAACGCTTTAGTAAAGTGCTAAGTTCATTACCTGAAAAACACCGCCGCGCAATACTTTTAAGAAAATTGTATTGTTTAAGCCATAAAGAAATAGCAAAAAAAATGGATGTATCAGTCAGTTCCGTCGAAAAGTATATTGCCGCAGGCTTAACACAATGTAAACAGTCACTTTGTGCTCAAGGATATGAAGTTAATGATCTTAAACTTCCGTTACATTTAAATCAAACAAACGAAGAGCTAAAAAAATGAATAATCGTAGTAAAGTGGTCCCACTTCGTACGATGCATACCATTGATCACGAAGCGTCTATTTGGTTAGTAAGATTAGACGATGGTAATTTATCTGGTGAATCAAGAAAAGAATTGAAGCGCTGGTTGTCAGCAGATTCAAGGCATTCTATTGCATTAAAAGCGATGACCAGTATCTGGGATGATTTGGATGAAGTACTGGTAACGAATGATAGTGTGAATTGGCCAGAAAATGTAACTTTATGGCCAATATTGAAACCTATCTTTGAACCTATTTTGATCGCGGCAAGCATCAGTTTTATCGCTATTTTTATTTGGTTCGCGAT
>JBLIBL010000191.1:0-5291 GCA_047633355.1 Polaribacter sp. | reverse complement strand
TTTAACCCTTAAATTAACTTTCAAAGTCAATTTAATGACAATAATCATGCCTATGCATAATTATAATAATAATGGTGCCGGTTCCCGGAATCGAACTGGGTACCTACTGATTACAAGTCAGTTGCTCTACCAAGTGAGCTAAACCGGCATTCTAAACTGGTGTCAAAAAATTCTTTTTTCACCTAAATAACATAAAAATCAGCTATTTACTCCTACTTGTCAGAGCATTTTTAAAGCTCCTATAAAGCAGGGACGCGAATTCTAATGAGTTCTTAGCTAATGATCAACGATTTTTTTAAGAAATTTAACATTTCTTTTGCATGCTCTCGATAGTGCCTAGGACTGCAACTAGAAGCCATCGGCACGAAAATAGATTAAATACTTATTTATCAAGGTGTTAAAGCAGCATTAAGCATTATATTAGTATGTCATACTCAATTACTAATTTTGCTATAACTTAATAAAAAGGATAAGTTTTAAATGGAAATAAAAAACAAAGCGTTACGACCGCCCATTATCTTTGTCATTGGCATACTATTAACGTTAATCTCTGTCTATTATTTTGATTTAATCGGAGCAAAAAAATACTCACCTTACTCTATATAAAGACGAACAAATCCTAAATAATTATTTTAATAAAGCTACAACTAGACCCAACACTTCAATTTCTCGTGATAATGAGGAGTCTAATGACCATTTAAAGTCAACCATTTCACAACAGGCCAAAACGATATTGATGTTACAGTCTGATATTACTCGATTATCCTCTGAAATAACCTCTCTTTCCGAAGATAGTTTAGATTCCTCATCTACAAATGAAAACCTAAATGAAGCAGATAATACACCACTTAAAAAATGGCGATGGAAGACACATAAGATATCGCTAAAGAAACATTTATCGATAAGTTCAAAGGGGTTGTTCTTAGTATCTCAGGTAAACAACTTAAATCCATAAAAAATGGGTTTGAAAACAACGCTGACCAAGATGATAAGTCTATCACCTATCAAAACAACATTAGTGGCTACCTACTGAACAATAATCCCTACAGCGAACATTACGTTGATGATATAAGATGCCAAGGAGATATTTGTAGACTAGAAATATCAACCAGCAATGAAGAAACGTGGGAGCAAATATATGCAGATATGACCAGACAGGATTGGTATACAAGCAACACTTTTGAAGAAGATATTGATTACACGGGGCAACACATCTATTATTTACCAAATATTACAGAATAATAGACGGATGATTTCTCAAAGAACTTTAAACAGAATCAAATATTGAATTGTGAGATTAAGGAATTTAAGCTGTCAGCCAAGCTTTTATCAGCAGCTTGTGGTTGATAAGTCTGTTCCACTCCAGAGCTAAGATCATTTACTAACTTTAACGGATGATCAAATTCATAAGCTTTGGTTAATAATCCCTGCAATTCATTTAAGAGTTGTTCTAATTGGTTAGATGGTAATAATTGCCCTGATCCTGACTCAGTTCCAGTGCTAATTCCACCTTCCGCACCATTTAATGGTGATAACTCATTTGTAGAATTGCTTTGATACGATGCTAATGCATGTGTGGTTGTAATTTTTTGTAATTGTAAATTTAGGCTACTCAACTCATCACGGTCAATCTTTAATTCTGATGCTAATTCAAATGCTTGATCAAGCCTCCCAGAGTAAAAATCATTGGCGATAACATCAACATTCTGCAGTAAATCATTAATCGCAGCCAGTTCACCATCATCCAACTCACCAATAACATTAAGACTGAACGAACTTGAAGATGTGCTTTGCTGGCTTATTTCGGCGTTAGAGTTAATTCCGTTTTGGGAGAAAGAGCTAGAAAAATTAGAGCTGTTAAAACTAGACTCGTTAAATCTGGAAATTTCAATACTAACTTGGTCACCATCTTGCGTAGTTAATGAAAGAGAAAAACTTGAGCTTTCAGAAACTTGACCCGCCAGTTCCAAACGACTTAAATTATCACTCCGATTAATATCCCCAATACCATCAAGCGGCTCATGTGGTTGAATATCAGGCTGACTATGAGCATTGATTCTATCTCTCAGGCTTTCTATCCCTTGTGTGACACCTTCAAAAGTGGCGTTGATTTCAGCAGATAACACAGGCGTTAACAAGCCGAGCCCCTCGATAATGTTTTTTGCTTCGTCAAAACCTTTAATAAAACCTTCTAAGCCTTGATCTAAACGTTGCAACAACTGTTCTGGATCAGCTCCATCAGCAGCGTCTGAGCGTAATCGTTGACTGATGAAACCCAAAATATTTTGTACCGCCTGTTTGGAGGATATTTTTCCGCCCTGATTATAATCGGCAAGGTCATATTCAGCGATTTCAGGTGGTTTAGTCGTTTGGCTAACATTTGACGATTCTGGAGAAAAGGCGATCTTTTGATAAGCTTCCTTTAAAACAGCACTAAATATAGCAAAGCTATCACTTTGCTGGCGTTGAACATTTGAATTGAATAAGTCAGCAATAGCACTTTTATTGCCAAAAGGACTAGATTTCAAAAGATTGGAGTTCAAAGCGTTAGAATTGAGTGAATGCCCTTGTTCTATCGGTGATGTATGCGGTGCGATTGAAGAAAACATCTTTTATTCCTTAATAAATGGATAGATATGCTTTTTAAATCGGCTGTAAAAGGGCTGACTTTAATTTGGTCAATGATTTCGGAGTAAACATTAGGCCTTATTATTTGAATTTAATAGTGCTTACAAACCACACAACTTCTCAGCAGCCATCTTCAATGTCTCTTCATGCTTTGCAAAACACAACCGAATCACTTTATCAGCATAACCTTTTGGATAAAATGGGCTTAAAGGAACGGCAGCCACACCCACTTCTTCCGCTAGCCAATAACAAAATTCTTTATCTTTTAAGTCTGATATTTCACTATAATCGGCTAACAAAAAGTAAGTTCCTTTTGCGGGTAATATTTTAAGTTTTGATGTGCTTAATGCTTTTACTAAATAATCTCTTTTTTCTTGATAAAAACTACTGAGCTCGCCTATATATTGAGGTTGATGCTTTAACATTTCTATCAAACCATATTGATTAGGAGTTGAGCTGGTAAAAGTAACAAACTGATGCAGCTTTCTAAACTCTTCGGTAAAGGCTTCTGGAGCTGTGCAATAACCCATTTTCCATCCGGTGCAATGAAACGTTTTACCAAAACTTGAGACTACAAATGAACGCTCAAATAATTTTGGATAACGTAAAACACTTTCATGTTGCTCGCCATCAAAGGTAATAAATTCGTAAACCTCATCACTAATGACAAACAGCTGGTGCTTTAGCACTATTTTTTGTAGCGCTAACATGTCATCACGATTTAAAAGTGTTCCGGTTGGGTTGTGTGGGCTATTGATGACGATAGCCTTGGTTTTGCTATTAATATTATTTACAACTAAATCCCAATCAACTTTGTAAGTGGGGGCATCCAACCCAATGTGAACGCACTTACCTCCCGCTAACTCTACAACAGGCTCATAGGCATCATAAGCAGGGTCAAAAATTATAACCTCATCACCTTTTGAAACAACCAATTGCAAAGCAACAAATAACGCTTCTGTTGCACCTGACGTGATCGTTATATTTTCTGAACCGATTAATTTTTTATGATATTGACGATCTATTAAAAAAGCGATTTCTTCTAATAATTCAGGTATGCCGGGGGAAGGTGGATATTGATTTTTTCCATCATGGATAGCATCTATTACCGCTTGCTTCAAATAGTTAGGTGTTTCAAACTCAGGAAAACCTTGCGATAAATTAATAGCACCTGTTTTTTTTGCCAATAAAGTCATCTCAGTAAAGATACTGGTTCCAACATTTGCCAGTTTGCTATTTAATAACATGCTTATAGTCTCTTCTATTATTACTTCAATTTTTCATATAAGGGTTGTTACGCTCTTTGTCTATAGAGGTTAAATGATTTTCAGCTATGCAACCAAACGGTTTCAGCCCACGACCAAATACCATCCCAACGCTCATCCATCACTTCACCATCTTGCCAATCAATGACTTCGTTATTTTCATCAATGCAATAATAGCCATTTTTGTGCTGACATATTGGCAAGTACTCTCTGGGTAACCCATTTTCCCAAGCTAATGCCGTTACTTCAGGTAAATGTGTGTGCGAACCAGGATCTGCAACGGTAATCGGCTCCAAACTTCCTAGGCTTAAATCACTCACTTCTAGCAAGAATATTTTAACGTCCATTGGAATTTGCACTAAGATTTCTTCTTCAACTAAAACAAGATCATCTTCGTTTGGTAATTCTAGTGAAAAATATTCTTGGTTAGCTGCATCACGTAACTCGTCAATGATGTCTTCGTAATTATTACTTCCAAAACTAGTCATTTGCTTTCTTGCTCTCAATGTTTTCGTTTTTTCCTTCGCTTTTGTTAAAATCATACCAACTAGCAAGCTTTTCAATTAGCTCATCAAGACCAAGCTTACTGGTAGCGGAAAAAGCTTGAATAGTAATACCTTCGCTTATTCTATCTAATCGTTTTTTGGCATTAACCGTTGCGGTTTTTCTGGCTCCACTTTTCAATTTATCCGCCTTACTTAAAACAACATGCACCGGTATATTGGCGGTCACCGCCCATTGCACCATTTGTTTATCTGTTTCCTTTAAAGGATGTCTAATATCCATAAAAACGACCAAAGCTTTTAAACATTGTCTCTCTTGTAAATATCGACTCAGCGTTTTTTGCCACTCCGCTTTTTGATCTTTAGAGACCTTTGCAAAACCATATCCGGGCAAATCAGTTAATCGATTTGACTCATCAATCATAAACAAATTGATTAATTGAGTTCTTCCGGGCGTTTTACTAGTTTTTGCGAGGCTTTTTTGGTCTGTTATCGCATTTAATGCAGTTGATTTACCTGCATTAGAGCGCCCCGCAAGCGCCACTTCTACGCCTTCATCCGGTGGTAGTTGCGGTAATTTTGCGGCCCCCATTAAATAGCGAGCAACCCTAAAAGGGTTAGTATTTGATGATTTTGAAACTGTATCAGTCATATTCTTTTATTTCAGTCGTTTGCATTGAACTAATTTAAGCGTTTTACAATTGCTATAATAAAACGACAAGGTTGGATCTTTTGCATTTGTTTGCCTATAATTCACCCGTAGCCTACATAGCGTCTCTGATAAATTGTAGTATTTAATAATAGCGTTTAAATGTAGGTCGTTAAGTATAGATAATTCAGAGGTTTTATAGCAAGTTGTAAAACCAATAAAAGACTTTTAAATTAAATTTAAAAG
>JBLIBL010000190.1:0-5295 GCA_047633355.1 Polaribacter sp. | reverse complement strand
TGTGTACATCCCTGGGCGTTTACGCACAGGATCAAGGCCACTTAAGACCTCAATCGACTGAGCGTTATATTCTTTATTCGCCATTTATGCCTTTATCCCCTGATGGTGAGTAACGCAGATAGAATTTTGCATCCAGTATACTGAGGCCGCTAATAATTCCTAGATCAAAAATAGAAATGCTTACATTTCAGAGAGTTAAAGTCCCCAGATCGTGCAATATTGGGTAACGCGACACAATAACTGTATCGAAATGCACTATTGATCACTAACATAACATCCAAAGAGTAAAGATATAGGCAAAGAATACAATAATGATATCGACCTAATTTTTACCTCAAAATAGAGTTCACTCTTATTTTCACTGATACGCAATAGACGTGACGGCAACAATAGCCGATTAATGGCTCTTTGTGACTTTAAATGATCTAATAATAAGACGTTCATGCTGTGAAAAGTGGGCGTTTATTATCTAGATATAGATGAGAGTTGTTATGAAAGAGATCGTTGTAAGCGATAAAATGCAAAAAGATTATGTCTATCATTTAAAAATGCCTATAGGGGAAAATTTTGATGATAAATTTTCTCCCGAGTTAACGCCTAAGGAAATGCTAGAACTTGGCATTTTTGGGGGGAAGTATCTAAATGATTGCCAAGATGAGTTCCCTAACACTTGGTTTGCTCATGCTAAATTGAGTCCTCTTAAGAAAGATATAAGCCTTAACTATTTTTCAGTTGATGCCTCACAGCCTTTATCAGAATGGGTCAAGAAAGGTTGGATTCATCAGCAAGATCCTAGGGGATGGTTTCAATGGTATTGCAGATACTACATGGGACGCAGGACAGAAATTGAAGACATGCGTCAGATAAAACGTTGGTTTGCTTTTAGGCGACATTCTGGAGCTGTTAAAAAATACTGCGAACCTTATGATTACAGCTGTCGAAAAAAGCAACGACAGGCCCTTTTGCACTGGGCATATGATTCAAGAGATATTTAGTTTTTACGCTATACATCCACTGCGTCTTTAAGGTTAATTTTTTATAATAAAGGAAGATTGTGAATATTTGGGATCAAGATACATATCTAGTAGCATGGAACTTTGTCTCTGCCATTCATAATGGTCAGACAGTACCAGGGAGTGATATACCGTACATTAACCACCTAGGCCTAGTCACAATGGAGGCAATCGCCGCGATCGGAAATGAAAAGGTTAACAAACCTAATCTTTTAATTTTATCTGCTCTACTTCATGATTCAATGGAAGATACCTCAATTGAATACCAGGATATAAAAAATCTATTTGGAATTGATATCGCCGATGCTGTTTTATCACTTACCAAAGATAAAGAATTACCGTCTAAAGATGAACAAATGTTAGACAGTATTATTAGAATAAAAAAACAACCTCTTGAGGTATGGATGGTTAAGTTATGTGATCGCATCACAAATCTGCAAGCACCACCCAAACATTGGCATAAAGAGAAAATTGCTCAATACCAAAGTGAAGCACGGCTAATACTGGATCATTTAGGTAAAGCAAGTCCGTTTCTTGCAAAGAGACTAATGACTAAGATCAACAATTATGATCAATATTTATAACCACTGCTTCTAGTTATTCTGAAAGTGAGCTAACCAAGATAAATATTGCCTAAACTCCACTGGTTTTTGATAATAATAACCCTGAAGTATGTTGCAGCCATAACGTTTTAATATTGTCTCTATCTCTTTAGACTCTATGCCTTCAGCAACAACTTTTAAGCCTAGATTTTTAGCCATCTCAATTGTTGCTTTGACAATGGTTAGATCTCGATCTGAAGTTTCTAAATTCATAACAAAGCTTTTATCAATTTTAAGTTCATTAAAAGGTAGCTGTGAAATATACAATAAAGACGAATATCCTGTTCCATAATCATCAATGGCTACGTGTATTCCCATTGACGCCAACTCGTTCATTATGTGACTTAGATGATTAAAATCATTCACCATCACCGACTCGGTCAGCTCAAATGTCAAACTAGAAAGAGGTATATCATACTGACTAATTATTTTTTTAATGTGAGTTAAGAAGTTTGGTTCTGATATATCTTTACCGCTGATATTAACCGATACATTATAATTTACATAACCTAAGTTAATTATCTCTTCTAAATCACGACAAGCTTTATTCACAACCCACAGTGTCAACTCGTTAATAATACCGGTATCTTCAGCCAATTTAATAAACAAATCAGGAGCAATATATCCATATTCCTTGTGTTTCCAACGTAACAATACTTCCGAACCATCGATTGTATTTTTATTTATATCAATTTGAGGTTGATGAAAGAGTTCTAATTCATTATTTCTAAGAGCCTGCTGTAAATCTGATGCTAACTCTAATCTCTTGGTAACATTCAAGGCTTCTTTTTTGTGGTAAACCGAAAACGCTACCCCTTCTCGCGCTCCCTTATCAAGTGCCTGATAGGCCTGCTTAATAATATCGTAAGGTAATACTTCTTTCTGCGGTTCTAAAAGAGAAATACCCACTCTGGTTGAAAGATTAATGAATAATTTTTTAATCTGCGTTCCTCTCGCCACATCACCCTGCAAAGATGCCAATTGTGTTTCCAAACATTCATGTTCTTTATATGAAGTAAAATTCATATCGACAAGAACGGCAAAAACACCTTCATTAATTTTTGCTAACTTGGTGGTTTTATTTTTATTATATTCTAATACCATAAAATTATTTTTATGACGTAGCGCCCTTTCAATAGTATCAGCGACCATGAGCGTTAGGTCATTATTATCAGCATTACTGATATAGGGTAATAAACTTGATAATTCTGTAATTTCAATAATGCAAACGGCGAAATCAGTATCGTGTTTAAGCAATTCTTTCATTTTAATTTCGAGCAAATGGGTATTAGCCAACTGAGTTTCAGGTTCATGAGTTACATCATATATAGTTTTCTCTTTTTTATATTGCATGCGACTCGCAAGCGCCATAGCCATTATTATGATTTCAAATAATACGCCAATCATTAGTGCATGATGGATTATAAATGATTCTTCAATGGTACCGACTAAACCCAAAGGTTGGAGAGTGGCACCTAAGATAAGTGGCGCCCATGAAACTATATACAGCTTTGTCCATAGGTGATTAATTTTATATTGCTGAATAATAAGAAAGACAGTGGCAGGGTATAAAAGTGCCATACTCAAAAAGAAAATAGGAGCGGCTATATACTCTGGTAAAAATAGGCTAACAAAAGAAAACACAACAAGATAAATGAGATAACCACTGCAAAACTTCACCGTTCGTGTTTTATTTTTACGCGCATTGAAAAATGACAACGCAAAAGACAACGAAAATATCATTACTAACACATTTACTGCTACTATATTTTCACGAAAAATCTTGAGAATATTTTCTGGCCAAATATAATGACCAAAACCAATCACGACGCCCAACATCATCAGCATTGAAGTGATATAGCCGACGTATAATAAATATACGCTGTCTTTTAATCCTAAATATAAGACTAAATTATATAAAGCCATCGCAATTAAGATACCGACAAAACTGCCCCAAATTAGAAATGTAAACCGTACTAGGTTATGAAAATCATCTTTAAGGTATAAATTGATTGGCGTTTTTGCAATACCTTTTGTAGCAATACGAATATACAGCTCAACCGTTTCTTTTTGCTCAAGTCTCACTTCATATGACGGGATACTACGGTTCAATTTATCAAGATCAGATACCTGCCACCCTAGTTTTTTTTCTTTGACCCGCTGATGGGCTAATACTTGATACACGGTCAACTGCTCGAGCATAGGATTTGAAAAATGACTAACGATATCGACCCCATGCTGATTGTTATTATGAATAACAAGATGAACCCAATAGGCTTGCTGAGTAAAGCTCCAAGGAATTTCAGCAAGGGGCTGCTTTACTAACGATGAATTATCAGTCAAGAGCTGATCCAGTGTCAGCTCTTGACTTACATCAATTAAAAATGCTTCATCAATTTGAAAACCGTCCTGCCCGCTTTGTATGGTATTTTTCGTAGGATCAGCAATAGCAATGACATACTGATAAACCAACATCATAAACATGGCTAATAATAGGCATGCTAATGACTGTTTTACTATTCCTTTAGACAACATAAACCCTTCCAAATAATCCATCTATCAATAATAGATCAAATTATCAAAACTAGGGGGATCGATCATCGTTTTTATGCGCCTATAACCAGCATTTACACTTACCTTACTATTCGATAATAACCTGAAGAATGTATTATAATACGCAAGTAATTATTGCTATTCCTTAATCGCATAAACACGAGATACCTGTCTGAATGAGCCACTCCAAAGTCACCCTAGGCTTGAGTAATCCTAAAAGCCCAACCAATGTGGGGGCTGTTCTAAGAGCCGCTGGATGCTTTCAAGCCAACAGTATTTTATATACAGGTATACGCTATGACCGCGCGGCGGCATTTTGTACTGATACCCAAAGTCAAAGCAAAAACATTCCTCTTGCTAGCGTTGAGTGTTTATTAGAAAGTGCCCCAGCAGGAGCTAAGATCGTCGTCATTGAACTGGCAGAAAATGCCGAATCATTAGCGAATTTTCAGCACCCAGAAAATGCTTTTTATATTTTTGGCCCTGAGGATGGCAGTGTAAAACAAAAGGTCATCAATAAAGCGGATAGTGTGGTTTATATCCCAACTCATGGCTGCTTGAATCTTGCTGCAACGGTCAATATTGTACTGTATGACCGCCTTGCCAAATCCAACCTGCCTGAAGAAGGCAACGAACTCATTCGCAAAAGTCGCGATATGAACAATCGAATCAAGGTAAAACTCTAAAGTCGATTAGCGCTGAATAAAATAAAATATAGACGATAACTTTTGCATAAAGCCCTCGTAACTATGGTTGCCGCCAGGTTCTATAATACTGGGGCAATCACGGTATTTTTTAATTGCCAATCGATAGTCCAAGGTTTCATCACCTGTTTGTAATAATAACAGCTGATCGTTAGGCCTATTCAGGTGCTCGATGTTTATGTTTTGCAGTTGTTCGATATGTTTCAACTCTAATATATACGTTTTACCATCATAGAAGTGTTCATTAGGCCCTAGGTACTTATCAAAGAGTTCATAAGGACGAACTGCAGGGTTAATCAATACCGCTTTAATATTCTCTTGCTCAGCAAGATACGTCGCATAAAAGCCACCTAATGAACTTCCCATCACAAACACCTGCTCAATTCCCTCTTGCTGCTTGAGTTTATGAATCGCATTCTGCCC
>JBLIBL010000189.1:0-5301 GCA_047633355.1 Polaribacter sp. | reverse complement strand
GGAAGAGCGAGAGTGTTTTTTTGAACATTCGGATTAAACAGTGAACTGCAAAATTCACGAGCAGACGTTATTGTATATTCTTGTACAATTTTGACCGACTTAATAACCAGTTTTAGCTCAAACAGCGCTCGTGAACTTGCTGTACATAGAATATAACGAAGATATTATCCCAAAAACCATATCAAGTGTTTCACCAATATTTATTAGTAATAAATTCAGGAACTATTTTTTTAATTTTCGGAGAGAAAACAAAAATAATCAATAATTTTAAATTTTGCTTTATAGAAAATGGATTTAAAACAAATGAACGTTTCGCAAAATCATAGGCATCATGCATGTCACCCGCTCGCCAATATGCAAGCGCGATCTTTGATAATTGTAATGAAACATAAGATTTCTTGCGATAAATATCGTCTTTGTATTTATTTAGCAATAAGATTCTAGCAGTAGCAGCTTTTCTTGGGTCGCTGCTGATACCTGGCATCTGATAATATCTAACGAGTGCTTCCTTCACTTTTATAAATTTTGTAATCTTTGCGATTCGAATAAACCACTCAAGATCAATAAATCTAGGAAATTCCGGATCAAATTCTCCTACCTGGTCAACAATTGCTTTTCTTACTAGTATTGTCTGCATCCCTATCCCAATTACTTGAAAATCGGATGTTTTAGGATTGATAACTTCATTGCTGTCAACGACCGGTACTTCCAAATAAAACTCTTTTCCATTTTGCAATACCCTTTGCATATCACTATAAACGAAGCCACATTCAGGGTTATCATCCATTATGGAAATCTGCTTTTCAAGTCTGTCTTCTCTCCAGATGTCATCACTATCCTGAAATGCGATAAACTCAAAATTCGATTTGGTCAGCCCCAAATTTCGTGCTATTGAAGCCCCGCTATTGGTTTGCCAATAAGATTTGACTCGCTTATCTTGTAAATACTTGTTGATAACTTCTTGAGTATTATCGGTAGAACCATCGTCAACAATTAACAGCTCAAAATCTATAAACGTTTGATTTAGAACACTTTTTATAGATTCATCAAGTTCTTGAGCCCTATTAAATGTGGGCAAAATCACACTCACTCTTGGCATAAATAACCTTTTCTAAATTAGGTAGGGGAAACTAGTGCTTAATCAATCTTAGGGTATAAGTAGAATAAAAAGTCATTCCCCATAAAATCAAATTATATTTTGCCTCATATACACCACATTTACATCTCTATTATACCCTATATGCACATCACCAACTGTAAGGCACAGGTTTGTGAAAAATAAAGTTTGTTGCTGCCATATATTCGGCTTTTCATGAAATGGTAATATCGCTTCTAGATCGAATGGATATGGACTTGTCTATTAATCACATTTCAATAACCCCCTCAGCCACTAATTCTTTTACCGTGATATAGCTTGCCGGTGTAGTTCTTTTAATTAATAGGTAGTACCTACAATTTAGACAAACATATAACAGCTCAATCAGTTTAAAAACCAACTTATTACCATTAAAAACATACGAAACAATTTTTAACCTAATTAAGTTCCTAAATTGGAAGACGTCACCTTTGACCTTAAGGAAGAATTTCATTTTACTAATTTAATCATAAAATTGATTTCAGATGGTTTTAGCACCTTTAATACAAATAGATTTAAAGTCATCGTAAATATACTTAGCAATAGACTAAGTAACTCTGAAAATTCAAGAGTTAAATAACTAATAGTAAAACCAATCAAAACGACAATTAATGGACGGAATACTGAGTGATTCAAGTCAATTTCATATTTTGTTTTTAACATAGTGATCTGCATAAAATTTGCTGAAAACAAACCAACGCCAGTTGCCAACGTAATTCCAAGCAGTCCAAAGTAAGAATAAAACGGTATTACTAGTGCTGTAAAAACTATACTGCCAACTATCGAAACTAATGCAATCTTATTGTAATCACCGAATGACACAATCACAAAATTCAATATCCTCAATAAAAAATATCCAGATACAAAAAACAATACCCAGGGCAATAGTTCAACTAAAGGTGAATAGGAAGGTCCAAATACCCAGCCAACCACCTTAGCTCCTAAAGTCAATCCACTGATAGTCAATATTCCACCTATCAAAATACCAGCACGTAAAACCAGATCAATAAAGTACGCACTTTTACCATCGCCTCTATCGGCAGAACGACTTAATGCTGGCAAGGCTGCGCCGCCTAATCCAGATAATATTCCGCCTAAAATTAAGAGTACTTGAAGAGCTAAGGCGTAAACACCGAGATCTTGGTTATAACCATCAAATGTTCTTATAACGAATACTCCACCTTGAAATAACCAGTTAGCTAAAAAGGCCGAGATAACAAAAGGAAATCCTTGCATAATTAATATTTTAATTGAGGTAATATCCCAATAGGGTTTTAAAGAAACAAAGTTTTTACGTACTAAATAGAAACCTATAACACCTTGCATCAACCAAGAAAAAGCATGAACCGATGCAACTTCGACAACCCCACCGCCTAAATATAAAATAGTGAGCCCTAAAAATACTTCTAGTAAGCGAAAACCAGTCTCCTGCCAAAAAACATAGAAAGATGCTTCGAAAGCCTTAAGAAGTGAATTAACCCAAAGCGATAACCCCCCTCCCTAGAAGCGCTATGGAAAACACAAAGAGCAATGATTTCGCTGTGGAATCGGTCTCTAAAAAATAGCCTATAAGAAAACAAAGGGTTGAAATACATATACTTGAAATACTTCTTATGACTAATGAATGGCCAATAAGTTTTGAAGTATTATCCTTATTTCGCCCTACTTCTCTAATTAAAATCGAATCAAGACCAAGGAGACTGATTGGCAAAAAAAGCAAGTACCATGACATCCCTAAATTAAACATGCCATAAAGTTCTGGACCCAGTACTTTAGCAAGTGCTATGGCATACATCACCTTCGCGATACTGCTTATCATAGTGGCGCCAGACAAATATGCTGAATTTTTTAAGACAGATTTAACGCCTTGACTAACCACTTTCACCTACCATTTGTAAAGCACTCAAAACATACAATCCTGTGCGGGTAAAAATGACAGCTGACTTTTTTTACCCTGACTATCAGTCATCAAGTAATAGCCCTTATAAAACTTAGTCTTGGATGTTGTGAATTTGCTTGTAATAAATATCGATAATTCTGTCCCAATTATAAATATTTATGACTCTATTTTTTACGTTGGTTTTGTGTTTTTCGGTTACGCCAATTGCGTCAATACGGTTTAGCGTTTCGCTTAATTCAGCTACGTCGGCAAAAAAGTCTGCATTGCCGTCTGTGACTTCTCGATTAAAAATATTGTCGTGGGCAATGATATTGTTACTCACCGCCATCGCTTCTAACAACGAAGGATTAGTGCCACCAACACTATGTCCGTGAAGGTAAGAGATACAGTAATAACGTAGTGTATTTAATTTAGTTTGGTCGTAAATAGTGCCTAAAAAGACAATACGTTCATCTGCTATGGCAATTAAATCTTCAACGTAGTCAGTGCCACTTTTATGATCGCCAAGTATCACTAGTTTCTTTTGCACATTTGACTGCATAAACCCAAGTAGGATCTCTTTAACATGGTTTTCGGGCTCCAATCGACAGACAACCAGGTAATATTCATTTGGATCAAAACCTAGTTTTTTAACAAGCTCCTCATCAGGTGTTTGCTCACATAACTCAGCACCATAGGGGATCATTACTGACTTGTGCCCCACATTATAAGCGCCATCTAAATGCTCTAAAATACCTTGAGCATCTGCTATTAGCTTGGTAGCAAATCGCGCAGCGCACCATTCATTAAATTTTAAATAGATCTTGGCCATTGCTGACCATTTACTTCGTTTCCATTCTAAGCCGTCCATATTGACCCAAAAGTTGGTGCCAAAAAGCCTAGGAATGAAAAACGCGAAGCCCGCGTGATATCCCAACATGTAAACAACATCATAGTTTCTGAGGGTTTTAACTATGCTGACTAAATCAAACCAAACAGAACGGATCCCAACAATATTCGGGGTTTTAAGGTATACGAGGTCAACACCTTTGTATTCAGGCTTATCATATTTTTGTGTGCTTTCACAAAAAACGGTAACCTGACAACCTTTGTCAGTTAAGCCTAATGCGAGTTGTTCAGCGAAAGTTTCGAACCCACCAAATTCAGCAGGGATCCCACGGCTTCCAATAATCGCAATTTTTTTCTTGTTTTCCATTCAAATTATTCCTGAAGCGGTCAAGTAACTTGAATGACGATAATCAAGCACTCTTTATTAAAATTTGTAATGCAGTTAAGTTTTAGAAAGCCTTTGTGAATTATTATGCACTTCCATGCTTTACTATTTCGTCACGTATATAGTGACTTAAATTAATTTTACCCTCGTAGAAGCTATCCAAACGCTCATCCCACTGAGAACCTATAACTTCTTGTACACTCTTTATAAGATTGCATATGGCATCTTTTTGGATATCTAAGAGCGTCCAAAGTAGCCCTTGATTTTCTAATTCGTCAGTGTAGCCACGCTGATCATTTGCGGCATATATTGCAGGCACACCGAGCATCACTGCTTCACCGGCCATAGTGGCACTTTCACCAATATATAACTCACAATGTGAGAGCAAGTGATGAATTAAATGTTTATCACCTTTGTATAGGTAATTAGAAAAACTTTCTGGCAATTCGTCCTCTGAGGAAAGGTGCACAACGCCGCCTAATTCATTGGTCAAATAATCTATCACACCAGCCAATACTTGGTTATTCCAGCCATTTACGCCAAAGTCGTGATTGGCATTCCATGCAACTAAACGTATAAAATAATTTTTCTTATTAGGTACAAAGCCAGCTTTAACCGCACTGTCGATATCGGGTTTAAAGTTATCTTTATGAAAATATGAAAAGTCTTTTGTACCAGGGAAGATAGATGATTTACCGGCAGGAATTTCTCCCTGATAGGAATCAGGCACATACATGTGAGTAATAAAAGGGGTAGTTAGACGTAACTGCAAATTGGCCTTTTCAGTATCATAAAAACTAAGCGAAGGAACACCTAACAGTTTACCTATATGAGATATACTTACTCCCCCAAAACCGGCCATAACATCAGGTCTAAAACTACGCACTTCTTTGAAAAGTGATATGTCTCTTTTGATTAACTCTAATCCTAAGCCTATCACGCCTTTTTGTGCTTTAGATATTGATTTATGCTCTAATCCATATAAATCCAAGAGTTCACAGGTTACATCTTTAATACGGCTAACAATCCTAACTTCGTGTCCACTTTTTCTCA
>JBLIBL010000188.1:0-5437 GCA_047633355.1 Polaribacter sp. | reverse complement strand
GTAGCCACAGGAGTGATTGCCGAACTAGGTGACTTATCACAATTCGACCACCCCAGAAAATTAATGAGTTACCTTGGTCTGGTACCAAGTGAACATTCAAGTGGCGATAAACGCCATTTAGGTACTACTACCAAATGCGGTAATAGCCGTGCAAGACGACTACTGGCCGAAGGTGCACATTCGTACAAACACAACGCCAATATATCAAAAGAAATGCAATTAAGGCAGGAAGGGTTAAGTAAAGAAATCATCGATATGGCATGGCAAGCACAATTGGGCCAACATAAAGCTAATAAGGTAGAAAAACTAATAAATATCTTCAGTAAGAATGTAATTAATTTTTTTATGAAAAAGTACATTTTAATACTTCAGTTATACGGGTTTAGTTTAATGAATCTCCGGCTGAACATAAGAACTAATTGAATTATTTGAATCTTGTGGAAAGCTAATTAATAGGAACTTCTCAAATATTACATTTGTAAATTCACAATATTGTCATACCTTCACCGTCGTCCTTCAACTCTTTAAGTAATTTACTGAATACAATTTTTAGTATTTTATTACCGTTCAGGGATAAAAATATCAAATTCATTAACATCGAAAAAGTAAAAAAAGTCATTTAATACCTATAACCTTCAGATTTTTCTATATTAATTAAAAATCCTCAACACCAAGCCATATGTATATTTATAGCTTGCTAAAAAATACATATGTAGCTATTGTGGATACTCATTTATAGGAGAAACAAGAATGCTTAAATCACACATAATAAAAAGTTTGACGTTTACCATAATTTTACTTTCATCAGGAGCCTTAAGCGCTACTGATTTAAAACTCTCTCATCAATGGTCTACAAACGATGTACGCCATAAAGTTGTGAAAATCATTGCTGACGAAGTATCTGCAGCTAATGTAGATCTAAATATTATAATTTTCCCTTCAAAGTCATTAGTTAAGCCTAAAGAGCAATACAATCTGATGAGTAGAAATTTACTTGATATGTCAATTTTTCCATTAAGCTATGCTGCAGGACAACAGCCAGCTTTTAATTTAACGCTAATGCCAGGCTTAGTCAAAAATCATGATCATGCGGTCAGATTAACACAATCGCCATTTATGGATGGTATAAAAGATAAAATGGCACAAGACGATGTTATGGTGCTAGTCCACGGTTATCTTGCTGGTGGATTCGTGAGTAAAGGCGAGTGCATAATCAAGCCTAGTGATATGGAAGGTCTTCAAGCTCGTGCAGCCGGTAAATCCTTTGAACAGATGTTGATTGGAGCGGGTGGGTCTATCACCTCAATGAGTTCAGCTGAGATTTATAGCGCAATGCAAACAGATATTTTAGATGTAGCTAATACTTCTTCATCTTCTTTCGTATCTTATCGTATTTATGAACAAGTAAAGTGTTACACCCCAGCAACTAAAGACGCAGCTCTTTGGTTTTTATACCAGCCAGTCATTATGAATAAAACTCAATTTGAAAAACTAAATTCAGATCAACAAGAAGCTCTATTGGCTGCAAGTAAAAAAGCAGAAGCTTATTACTTAAAAGAGGCTAAGTTACAAGATTCAAATTCAGTCGAAGTGTTTCGAAAAGCGGGTGTTAAAATCGGTACTATGACACCTGAAGACTTTAATGAGTGGAAAATCCTTGCTCGAGAAACATCTTACAAAAAGTTTTTAGAACGCTACCCTGAGGGTGAAGAACTATTGGATATGGCCCTGTCTGTTAAATAATTATTTATAGCATGATATTCGTTTGGGCAGTATGTTACTGCCTATTTAAAGCAATGTGAACAAAGAGGCATATATGACAGTTCACTCTACTATTAATTCATCTGATACTAGCCCTTCTAATGACAAGGAAAGACCTTTTTTTCTGAAAATAACCTCTTGGTTATCGACAATCTCTGGTTGGTGTTCAGCATCTATGACATTGGCTGCAGTTTTTATTACTTGCCAAATGATCTTTGTTAGATTTGTGCTTAATGGCTCTACCACATGGCAGACCGAAGCTATTATTTATTTAATTCTTGGTGGAACTCTTATTGGTTTACCTTTTGTACAACAAGTACGCGGGCACGTTAATGTAGATTTAATCCCCTTGGTGTTACCTTCTCGTGCACGCTATTACTTGGCGATTTTTACTTTAACTTTATCTGCTGGTGTTATAGGTACTATGTTTTGGTATAGCTTTGAATACTGGCACTTATTGTTTTCTCGTGGCTGGACAACAGACACTGTTTGGGCAGTTAGATTATGGATTCCACATTTATCGATGATCATTGGTTTTGGTCTACTTTTTTTACAATTAGTTGCCGATTTAGTCGCTGTTTTATTAAAAATTGATAAACCTTTTGGGTTGGGAGAAAACTAATGGATCCTCTAATTCTTAGTGCCTTGGTCGGTATAACGACTATTCTTATATTGTTTTCTGGTATATCTGTTGGTATTGGTTTACTGGTAGTTTCAGGATTATTTTTGATTGTTTTTGATGGATTACAGTCGTTACAGCTAATGCCAGAAATATTTTTTGGCAAATTGGATAGCTTTGCTCTTTTGTCAATCCCTATGTTTATTCTCATGGGATCGACTATATCCTCTACAAAAGCAGGCGCTGATTTGTATGAAGCGCTAGAGCGATGGTTAACAAAAGTTCCCGGTGGTTTAGTGGTATCAAATTTGGGGGCTTGTGCTCTGTTTGCTGCTATGTCGGGTTCTAGCCCTGCCACTTGTGCAGCGATTGGGAAAATGGGTATTCCTGAAATGCTTAAGCGAGGTTATCCTGAAGGAATTGCAACCGGATCAATTGCTGCCGGTGGTACATTAGGAATTTTAATTCCTCCATCAGTCACCATGATTGTTTATGGCATTGCAACAGAGACATCAATTGGTCGTTTATTTCTTGCAGGAGTGCTGCCTGGCCTGATGCTTGTAGGATTGTTCATGGCTTGGTCTATATACGCAACTTGGCGTTCAGGTAACCGTGCGTTAATGACACCACAAAATTATAGCTGGCGAGAAAAATTCGAAATACTGCCTCGTGTATTACCATTTGTTGCCATTATTGCTGCTGTGCTTTATACCATGTATGGCGGTATTGCAACGCCATCTGAAACAGCAGCTGTGGGCGCAATAATGTGCTTAGTTGTTGCAATGATTATTTATCGTTTAACTAGTCCGAAAGATTTGTGGACAATATTGCGTGATAGCACCAGAGAGAGCGTAATGATTTTATTTATCATTGCAGCAGCGGGCGTTTTTTCTTATATGTTGTCTAGCCTGTATATTACTCAAGCAATAGCTGAGTGGATCGGAGCATTAGAAATTAATCGTTGGAGTTTAATGATTTTAATTAATTTCTTTTTGATTATAGCGGGATTCTTCCTCCCTCCGGTAGCAGTAATTTTAATGACAGCACCTATTTTGTTGCCTGTGATTATGAATGCTGGCTTTGACCCTATCTGGTTTGCTGTAGTCCTTACCATCAATATGGAAATTGGTTTAATTTCACCACCAGTCGGTTTAAACCTTTATGTGATTAATGGCATTACTCCAAATATTTCTTTGAAAACTATTCTGTGGGGGTCATTACCTTTTGTTGCCTGCATGATTATTGCCATTGTTTTACTCTGCTTGTTCCCTAGCATTGCTACATGGCTACCTGAGGCCGTAATGGGATCAGCTATATAATTTAATTATTAATAATGAGTATTACCTATGAATATCAAATCTAGAAATTATCGTGTTGGGCTAATTGTGCCTAGTTCAAATATTACAATGGAAACCGAAATACCTTCACTATTGCGCGGTCGTGAAGCAATTTTACCTGAACGCTTTACGTTTCACTCCTCTCGCATGAGAATGAAAAGTGTTACAAAAGAAGAGCTTGAACGCATGGATGATGATAGTTTGCGTTGCGCATTAGAATTATCCGATGCAGCGGTTGATGTACAAGCTTACGCTTGTCTCGTTGCGATTATGAGCCGAGGTAAAGGTTACCATCGAGTGGCGGAAGAAAGGTTATACAGAGTAAGCTTAGAAAATGGTATACCTGCTCCTGTTATTAGTTCAGCAGGTGCATTAGTTGAAAGCCTACATGAGATAGGTGCTAAGAAAGTATCCATCATTTGTCCCTATATGAAACCGCTCACTCGAATGGTGGTAAACTATATTGAAAGTGAAGGGATAGAAGTTCAAGATTATCTGGCATTAGAAATTCCCGATAATTTAAAAGTTGGGGCCCAAGATCCAAATGCACCAGCTGAATTGTGGAAAAAACTTGACGTTACTGGTATCGATGCCATTGTTGCTTCTGCTTGTGTACAAATGCCATCGTTACAATCAATTGAAAAAATCGAAAGAGCTTCTGGTTTACCAACATTATCTGCTGCGGTAGCCACAACCCGTAGTATTTTAAAAACACTCAAACTCGACCCTGTAGCCCCAGGAGGAGGCGTATTATTAACAGCAAGTAAATCATGAGTAATTCATGAAATAATTTTTTAAGTCAATGACTCGTCCTAGCATGGGTTAACACATTTTGAATTAAAACGCCTGATGAACTTCATTGGGCGTTTTTTATTTTAAGGCCGTATACTTCCATTATATATCATCACAGACTCCTCAACCATTTCCTTAGCTTCTTTTATACCCGTCACCATTCAAAGTGCGGGTTATAAATATCTTGGCCGCAAGCGACCGAGTTTTAAAACAAGTCCAGCTGAACTGAGTTGATTTCTTTACGATCTAACTCAATCAGTTGGTTTTGAAAATATTTCCTAATGACTTCTCAGTGGCATTTCCAATAGTTTCAACAAAGAAACTTTGACTCCACAATTTACCTCCCAGAAGTATTTCTTTTTAATTTCAGGATAAATCCTGAAAAATTCACGTGCTGTAATACTTTTAATTATTTGCATTACATCACTTGGTGACTGCTTAGGTATTCCCCTAATCACCATATGAATATGATCTTTTGGTATTTCTAATTCCACTATATCGATATCATAAACATATCCAATTTTCTGAATTATAGCTTTCATCGTAGAACGATAAGACTCATTGAATACTTTGTGATGATATTTAGGTATCCAAACAAAGCGATACATTAATCGATAAACATGATGTGTATTTCTTTGAGTATCCAGCACGGGGGCAGTCCCCCGAGATTTACGCTTCGCTAGTTAGAACCTGAAAGTTGTCATTAATCCAACTATCACGAGTATCAGCAATTTCTGGTAGTGTGATTGTAAAAAACTCACCAACTCGCCGTCGAAATTCTTTCATAAACGCAAAATATTCACCATTTTTAGTATGTTTATTCATCACCTTCCAAAGTCGCTCTATTGGGTTTAAATTAGGGCTATAGGGTGGTAAATAAATTAAGTCGATATTCAATTTTTTGCTTCATCTTTAACGATATCTGAAC
>JBLIBL010000187.1:0-5440 GCA_047633355.1 Polaribacter sp. | reverse complement strand
ACTTCAATTGGATTATTTGAGTCATCACTGACGGATATTTGTTGCTGACAAGATAAAATAAAAGTAGAAAATAGAGTTAAAACTAGAGTTTTTGTTTTTAAGCTACCGGCTAGATCGATCAATTTATTAATTAAATAAATACTCATAAGTATATTTCCAAAATAGATACCTGAGAGCTAACTCTCAGGTATTAAGGACAAAAACTAGAAACGATAACGAACCCCAAGCTGCACTTTCCAAACTGAAGGTACCTTCGCTACAGTTTGTTGAGGCGTCGTAAAGTTGCTATATACGTATTGACCATTTTCGATTATTGAATCAACTACAGGCGCATTGAATGGTTGTGTAAACCCTTGCACACGTCCCCAATCATCATTAAACATATTCGCTAAATTTTCAATATCTAAAATAATTTCAAGTGATTGCTCGTTACCAAATTTAACCTCTTGAACCATACGCAAATCATATCGATTAATCCAGCTACCAGTACAGGAATGACGACGAGAGATTTGACCTCGGTTCAAACAACTTTGAGAATCTATATAATTAAAGAAAGCACTAGTGTCAAATCCTTGTCCAAAATTAACTAGCGGATCGTCCGTTCCCGTAGGTATATAAAGAGACTGTGAACTAAACGCATCCCAATCTGCAAAATCTGCAAAAGGGAATCCTCCAAACGAACCAGCCGTTCTCATAGTGTGGCTATAGTGACGGCCAGTACGACCTGAATAAGCTAAAGAAACAGTGGTTAAGTTATCTCCAAATAAGGTATCACTCCATGTGATATTACTTACAACACTATGACGAACCTCAAATTCTGAATTAAATTCTGCTTCGCTTTGAAAATCAGAATTAGCGGGCATTGCATAACCTTCAAATGCAATAAAGGCGTTACCTGGATTAACTTCGGTTAAATCTTGATAGGTATAACCAATATTAAAATCAATAGTGCCATATTTTTTCATATCGAATCGATTTGCTGCATTCATACTCCAGACGATTCCGCCGCCTTTGCTAGTGTTTTCGAGCACTAGATCAAACGGGGCAACATCATCATAGATGGGGCGTCCATCTGGTGCAGTATCGATTTGTTGAAAGTTTAGCTCTCTGTATTTAGCTGCATTTTTAACATCAGAAACAATAATTTCTGCGTTAAGTAACCACTCTTTACCGAAAAACCCTAAATCCTGTCTGCGGTCAAGTCCGAGGTTCAGCTTCCATATACTCGGGATCTCAAAATCAGGCGAGATTGAGTTTGTATCGCCGTTAACATTAGTGCTACCACCGAAACCTCCAGCTGCGAGGCTATCTAATACATCTTGAGGTACGGTATGGCCATCCGAACAAGCAAAACAACCCGTAAATACTTTACGACGTCCGTCATTTCCGTAAGAATTTGATAACCAAACATTCGGAGCACCACCACCAAACAGTCCAACCCCACCACGAATGACAGTATCTTCATCGTGGGTATAAGTGAACCCAGCTCTTGGTTCTAACAAAGACAATCCATCAAAATTTTCTTGATTAGAAAACCCATGCCGTTCGACAAAGTTAGGATTAAGTACCGGTTTATCATCATTAGTGTAAGCACTATAACGTAACCCATAACTAACCGTTAGATCTTCAGAAACACTCCATTCATCCTGAATATAGAACGTATCAACACTGTATTGAAATTCATCAACAGCATCTAGCGCATTACCAGAAAGAGCATTTTGATATACATGAAAACCTAAATTATTGGCGAAATCATCAACCGAAGCAAATTCTACAAAACCGAGCGATCCAAATACAAACAAGTTATAAATATCTAACTCTTCATGTTCCCAACCAAAGGTTAATTTATGATCTTCATCTAGGTAATAATCACCTTTCAATTTTAACGCAAAACGTTCATTAGAAAGTCTATTAGCATGCCTAAACATATCCGGACCAATATAAAGTTGTCCACCGTTATTCGTTGTAATTAACATTTGTTCAAAATTTGCACCTAACAATGGGTTTTGAGCAGTAGTAACTTTTTTGTTAGATATTTTAAACTCCGTGGATAAATCGCTATTCCAATCTGAATAAACTTGTACACTATATGTATCTAGCGTTTCGGCCTGATTGTAGCGATTTGATTCCGATGTTGTCCATGGCGCAGAAGGGAATGTTTCACCCCAGTAATCTCTTACCGTATTTCCTTCGTTGTTTTGGTAAGTTAATGCCGCTCTATGGTCTTCATTAATATACCAGTCTAATTTGAGGAGGAATTTTTCATCTGCTTCTTCTTTTGGGACGTCATATCCACCAATATTATAGTTCCATACATCATTAGCAACTTGTGCAATTTCATCAAAATCCGCTTGAGTAATGCCGATGCGTTCATTGGCTTCGACGACACCATTTTGATTATCCAGACTAAATTGATAAGGAGAAATAGATTCAAACTTCTCATAAGACGCGAAGAAGAACAATTTATCTTTTATAATTGGACCACCGAGCGTAAACCCGAAAGTATCTTCTTCAAAACTTCCTATATTAAGATCTTCACCTTTGCTCTTGTCACCGATTAAACTGTCATCAGAACGATAATAAAATGCTGAACCTGTAAAATCATTTGTGCCTGATTTTGTGACTATATTGACACTTCCTCCTTGAAAATCGCCATAAGTTACATCATATGGCGCTATGTTAACTTCTAGTTGTTCTATTGCATCAAGGGAAATTGGTGTACGACGACCAGGATATCCGTTTTTATTTAAACCAAAATCATCATTTTGTTTAATACCATCAACAGTTAAGCTGTTACTTCTAATATTACCACCGGCAATTGAGAGAGCGGGTCCACCATCCACAGTCGTGTCAACAGTGATCTTCGAGTCTTTCTTTAATATAGATTTAATATCTCTACTAATGGCAGCAGTATTCGCTATATCTGTTTCATTAAACTCTGTACTAGGACCTTTTTTATATGCTCCTGCTAAAGTTCTTGAGCCAACAATCAGCAGCACTTCACCAGTTGAAGATTCATCTTTAGCATTTAAATTTATATTCGCAGTACGACCCAAGGTGAGAAATAAATCATCAATCTCATCAGCAGAATATTCAGAGCCATCTTTTAGTTTCACCGTATAAGGACCGCCAACGTTTAACCCATTCGCTTGAAAAATACCGCTATCCGTTGTGGTTAGTGTTTTGACACGACCGGTAGGTTCGTGGGTCACTACAATTGTTTGATTTGCCAATGGATTGCCTTGAGCATCGACAAGAATGCCTCGAAGACCAGAGGATGTCTCTACTGCGAATACCGGATTGCTAGCGCTAAATACGCAGGCTAACACAAAGGCGAGTTTGGTTCTTTTCTTCATTTTTTACCCCTAAAATAATGATCTTTTTTTAATGAGTAAGATCATATTATTGTTATTGGAAAACTCTTTTTACCACTTCAACTAAACCGCTCTGGATATAGTTAATTTTAGATTGTTGTTAATGTATTACTCACTCAGCGTTCCTATTCCATCAAACGGGAAACGGCAGATTTACGAAAACTTATCATAGGCTGACCATTTGGTCAACTTATTATATTTTTTTCACAGATTGACTCTAACTAAATGTAATAGTAGTAGTAGGAATAAAACGGTGGGTGACTCATATTTAATGTAACTTAAATTTCCAAGTCATAATATGAGTAAAACAAAGCGTGGCGCTTGTCGTAAAGTGATCAATATGCGATATAGAAAAATCTAATTTCAGATGAGTTTCGATGTCTTCTGACGTGAGGCTTCGACTATAGATCTCGGCTACCTTTTAATATGAGCAAAGCGCTAGGAATATCAAATATATATAGTTTCAAAATTAGTAGGAGACAACATCGATCTCCACGACTATCTAACGAAATAAAACAAATGATTTTTCTTTTTTCCTAATTTAACCAGAAAAAATCGTTGGTAAAGCGCATTTTCCATAGAAAACACTTCTCCGGATTTCATATTGTCTTCATTACCCTTAGTGTCACCATTTACCCAAACAGCATTGCGACCTAAGGCATCTTTAACCTCACGCCCCACTTTGGTCATCCCACATTCTGATAACAAGGTAGTTAAAGGTTTATCAGCAAAATCGGTTGGCAACTCGCTCGAAGGCAAACCATCTTGCGCCAATTGCGAAAGATCGCTTTCAGATAGATCAGTTAAGCTACCGCTAAACATTGCTTGCGTAATACGCTGGGCAGACTCAAGTCCCTGTTCGCCATGCACTAATTTGGTCACTTCCGTCGCCAATATACCTTGAGCTTCTGGTCGGCCTTGCGTTTCTTTATCTTTCTCTTCTATCCCATTGATCTGCTTTTCACTCAAAAAAGTAAAATACTTTAAGAATTTGTAAGCATCCGCATCAGCGGTGTTCAACCAAAACTGATAAAAAGCGTATTGACTGGTTTTTTTAGCATCTAACCAAATGGTGCCCGATTCTGTTTTACCAAATTTAGTACCATCAGACTTGGTAACTAAAGGTAAGGTCATACCAAATACTTGATTACGGTTCATTCTACGTGTGAGGTCAATTCCTCCAGTGATATTTCCCCACTGGTCACTTCCGCCAATTTGAATTGTACAATCGTAACGTTTATTAAGCTCTGCAAAATCATATGACTGCAGGATCATATATGTAAATTCAGTAAATGAGATCCCTTCACCTTCTCTATCTATTCTTTGTTTAACTGATTCTTTTTGGATCATCTGATTAATTGAGAAGTGCTTTCCAACATCACGTAGAAAAGTAAGTACATCAACTCCTTCTGTCCAATCGAGATTATTAGCCACGATCGCAGAGTTTTCGCCACAATCAAAATCAATAAACTGGCTAACTTGAGTTTTTAGACTATTCACCCACTGCCCAACAACTTCTTCTGTATTGAGTTGGCGCTCACTTGCTTTGAATGAGGGATCGCCAATCAACCCAGTTGATCCGCCGACTAAAGCGATTGGCTTATGACCGTGTTGTTGAAAACGTTTTAAAGCGAGTAAAGGTACTAAACTTCCTATGTGCAGGCTATCGGCTGTGGGGTCAAAGCCACAGTAAACCACCTTCATACCTTGATTTAGATGTTCTTTAAAGGAGTCTTCTGCAGTCATCTGCTGAATCATTCCCCTCCAACCTAAATCCTGAATCAGGCTATCTTTTGTTGCGTTACTATTGCTCATTTACATTCCAAATCAAATTTTGTGTTAGTTACACCTTTCTTGATTTTCAAAAAAGGATAAAATCAACAGATTGCACACCAAGTGCAGAGCTATAAATTGACCGGCCATTTTAACCTAGTTTCTCTCAAGATAAAATGCGGATAGAAGAGAATTTCTCAACCAGTATCAGAGTCGGGAAAGATCGACTCCGACACCTAACTCATAGCAAAAATGTTACTCCGTAAGATCAAAAAAACCAATATATAATCTCT
>JBLIBL010000186.1:0-5528 GCA_047633355.1 Polaribacter sp. | reverse complement strand
ATAGATGCACTACGCTCCACTATTGATGTCAATAGTTCAGCAGTATAGTATTGCAGTCTTGACGAAATTCCAAAACGGGCTCTCATTGGCGCGGTTAACAAACCGGAACGAGTTGTTGCACCAATTAAAGTAAATGGATTTAGGTTGATCTGGACAGTCCTTGCATTAGGCCCTGATTCGATCATGATATCAATCTTGAAATCCTCCATTGCCGAGTACAAATACTCTTCCACTATTGGGCTTAAACGATGGATTTCATCTATAAATAAAACATCTCTTTCCTCGAGATTAGTCAATAAACCAGCTAAATCGCCAGGTTTGTCCAAAACAGGACCCGACGTGATTTTAATTCCAACTTGCAATTCATTGGCCAAAATATTCGCCAAAGTAGTTTTACCCAATCCAGGAGGACCATGAAAAAGGGTGTGGTCTAAAGCTTCATTCCTTTGGTTCGCAGCTTCAACAAAAACTTTCAAGTTTTCTAATATCTGGTCTTGACCTGCAAAATCATCAAATGACAATGGTCTTAATTTTTTCTCAAGATCAAATTCTTCCGAATTATACCCGTTCGCTGTTGGATCTAAATTTTCATTCATGTAACAAAGATATAACAAAGTTATACGTAAAAAAAAATGCCTTTCAATTTAGAAAGGCATTTTAAATATTATTAAAACTAATGATGTAATGTTTCTTCACCGGGCTTCATCGGCACATTTTGCGGAACAAAGTCTTCCTCATGACCAGGTTTACTGTAATCATATGGCCACCTATGAACTTCTGGAAGTTCACCAGGCCAGTTACCGTGTACGTGCTCTACTGGAGTAGTCCACTCAAGGGTGTTAGACTTCCACGGATTCTGTACTGCTTTTTTACCATAAAAAATACTACTAAAAAAATTATACAAAAATACCAACTGAAACGCTCCACCTACTAAAGCAAACAACGTGATTAAAACATTCACATTTTGTAGATCATCAAATAATGGAAAGTTAGTATTAGTGTAATAACGTCTAGGTAAACCAGCTAGTCCAATAAAATGCATAGGGAAAAATACTCCATAGGCACAAATAGCAGTAGTCCAAAAATGAATGTAACCTAAATTTTTGTTAAGCATTCTACCAAACAATTTAGGATACCAATGATAGATACCCGCAAACATCCCATAAAGAGCAGATATACCCATTACTAAGTGAAAGTGAGCTACCACAAAATAAGTGTCATGTACATTAATATCTAGTGTACTATCACCTAAAATAATACCCGTTAAACCACCTGTTATAAAAGTTGACACCAAGCCAATGGAAAAAAGCATCGCAGGATTTAGCTGTAAATTACCTTTCCATAAAGTAGTGATATAATTGAAAGCTTTTACAGCAGACGGAATTGCGATCAACAACGTTGTAAACGTAAAGACCGAACCTAAGAATGGATTCATTCCTGAAACGAACATATGATGTCCCCAAACAATTGTTGATAAAAAACCAATAGCGATTATTGACATAATCATCGCTCTATAACCAAAGATAGGCTTACGGGCATTAGTTGCAATAACCTCAGAGGTTATACCTAGTGCGGGTAAAAGAACTATATAAACCTCAGGGTGTCCTAAAAACCAAAATAGATGTTCAAACAGCACCGGAGAACCACCTTGGTAATGTAAAACTTCACCCGCCAGATATATGTCTGACAAGAAAAATGAAGTTCCAAAACTTCTGTCGAAAATCAACAATAATGCAGCTGATAACAAAACTGGAAATGACACAACTCCTATAATTGCCGTTACAAAGAAAGCCCAAATTGTAAGAGGCATTCTCGTCATTGACATACCTTTTGTTCGTAAATTAATTACTGTAACGATATAATTTAGAGACCCCATAAGCGAGGATGCAATAAATATTGCCATCGATATCAACCATAGTGTCATACCCATACCAGAACCTCCAATAGCCTTTGGTAAAGCACTTAAGGGCGGATAAATCGTCCATCCCGAATTTGCAGGTCCAGCTTCAGCAAATAATGATGCAATCATTATAACACTTGATAAAAAGAATAACCAATATGATATCATATTCATGAACCCGGAAGCCATATCTCTAGCACCAAGCTGTAGTGGTATCAATAAATTACTAAAAGTACCACTCAGTGCAGCGGTCAAAACAAAGAATACCATAATGGTACCATGGATAGTGACCAAGGATAAATAAATGTCATTGGCCATGACACCATTAGGTGCCCACTTATCACCTAGCAAAACATTAAATATTTTAAAGGACTGCTCTGGCCACGCCAATTGCATTCTAAAAAGCATCGACATTCCTACACCTATAATTCCCATAATAATACCCGTAATCAGGTATTGTTTTGCAATCATCTTATGATCAAGACTAAAAATATATTTAGTAATGAAAGTATCTTTATGGTGGTGTTCGTGTCCGTTATCGTGAACTTCTGCTGACATATATGTTTACTTTAAATTTTCTTAATAATTAATTTATCGCCATTTTAGAAACGGCCATAGTATCTTTTGGTTTCAAAGAATCCTTACTAGTTGCTCCTTCTGCAGCTTCAGGCGCATTCGCCTCGTTCACTTGTTGAGCTAATTTAACTTGCTCTGCACACCACTTTTTATAATCTGCCGGGGTGTCGACTATAATCTTCATTTGCATATTATAATGAGAAGCACCACATATTTTATTACACAAAAGCAAATAATCAAATGCGTATGGATCAAGTCCCGCTTCCCCTTTCGCAATTAAAACTGCACTCTTCTTTGACCGTATAGAGTTGATATTAGCAACTTTTTCAATCATATAGGGTAACTCTCTGTATTCAGCAGTGGTATATATTGGTTCAAAAGCAAATTCGGTAACCATGCCAGGTACACAGTTCATTTGAGCTCTAAAATATGGCATATAAGCCGAATGCAAAACATCCTGTGATCTCATTTTAAAATGAATCTTTTTACCTTTTGGAATATGCAATTCCTTGACAACGATGTCATCTTGTGCATAAGGATCAGCCATATCAACACCAAGTGTATTAATACCCTGAATATATCTCACGTTTGCCTTACCAAGAACATTATCATCACCTGCAACTCTGGCGGTCCAATAAAATTGCTGAGCATATAGCTCTACAACAATTGTATCCTCATCATCATCAATAAACATAATGTCTGACCACGCGTACAAACCATATAGAATTAAACCCGCCAAAACCACGGCCGGGATAAAACTCCAAATTGCTTCTAATTTATTATTATCGGAAAAATATAAAGCTTTTTGCCCTTTTTTACCCCTATATTTAAAAGTAAAATAATACAATAACACCTGCGTGAACGCTTGAACAATAAAAATAAGTATCCAAGTAACGTTCATCAAATTATCGACCTGTGCTCCATGAGCAGAGGCTGGTGTATGAAGAACAAGCGGACCCCACGTGTATAACCCGTAAATTGTAAATATATATATAAAGGCTAAAAAGCCAAACATTAAATATCCTTGTACATTATTATCATTATCGGAAGCTACCTGAGAGCTGTCCGTATCAGTCCCTACCTGAGTAAGATCAAATATTTTAGTCAATTGCCATAGAGCAACAGCTAATAAAACTAAAACTATAATTACCAACAAACTTGTCATCTGTTTACTTCTTTAAATATTAATAATGAAAATGTTTACTCTCTTCTATAAAAGGATTTCTTTTTGGCAGTAAGGGCACTTTAGATAAGGCTGTGAAAACAGCATAAATAAATAATCCTAAAAAGAAAAGAACTGATGCAATTTCTGAAATCCCAATAAACCATCGATCTCCAACTGTCCCTGGCATAATCATATTAAAGAAATCAATATAATGTCCAGCTAAAATCACTGTACCAGCCATAACAAGTACCCAAGAGATTCTTTTAAAATCTGTGTTGATTAATATTAATATTGGAAAAAGGAAATTCATAAAAACAGCGCCAAAAAACGGCAGATTATACAATTCAATTCTTGTAATAAAATAAGTAATCTCTTCTGGAATATTTGCATACCAAATTAACATAAACTGCGAGAACCAAAGGTACGTCCAGAAAACACTAAATCCGAACATGAATTTCGCTAAATCGTGAATATGGCTTGTGTTGACATATTCTAAATACCCTTTTGACTTCAAATACAAAGTAACCATACAGATTGTGGTAATACCACTTACAAAAAAACTGGATAGTACATACCAACCAAATAAAGTACTAAACCAATGCGGATCAATTGACAAAATCCAATCCCAAGACATTATAGACTCAGTAACAATAAAGAAAACCAAAAATATTGCTGAAATATTAAAATTCTTTTTGTAAAAACTATCATCTTTAGATTCGTCTTGCGCCAAACAATTTTTTGCCGAATAGTATCTATATAAATTCCATCCTATTAAAAATATAGCAGCTCTAACTATCCAAAACGGAAAATTTAGGTAGCCTGTTTTACCAGCGATAAGTTTGTCATGCGCAACCACTTCAGGATCCATCCATATGAACAAATGGTTTAAATGCAATCCACACAAGACTAAGATAACAAAGAATATTACAGAACCCCATGGCAAATAGGCCGTTATCCCTTGCATAACCCTAAACAATACCGGAGACCAACCTGCCGATGCTACTTGCTGAATAGCATAGAAAGCAAGAACTCCCATTGTAACCAACAAGAAGAAAATACAAGCAACGTACAAGGCTGCCCATGGCTTATTCTGTAGTTGATGTAGCACATGAGTTAAATGCTCATTATGCGACGAAGCATCTTTTGCTTCACTATGATTTGCTTCTACGGCATGACCTTCGCCACCGACATCAGAAGCCTCATGTTTAACCTCACCATGTACACCATGGCTTTCAGAAGCGAGTATATTTTCGACTTCGTGAATATCCTTTGGTGCAGTCCAAAAACCATATCCTATTCCTAGTAGACCAACGGCCATTAAGATTATAGAGAGAGTCTTTAATTTACTTGAAAATGTATACATATCTTTTACGATCAATTTGTTGGACAATTATAATTGGCTTTTTAGTTTTAGAACATAATCGGCAACTAACCAACGCTCATGAGCATCTATCTGATTAGCATGGGAACCCATCGAATTTAAACCATAAGTTACTACGTGAAAAACGTTTCCTTCGGTTATTTCTCTGTCTTTGTAACTTGGAACACCTAGGAATTTTTCTCTTTCAACTAATACACCTTTACCGTTTCCAGCCGCTCCATGGCAACTAATGCAGTAAATTTCATAAAGTTCTTTTCCCTCACCTGAATTTCTATCTAAAGAATCTAGAGGTGACTTAAGATTAGCCTTAGCTAAATCATATCCTTCTGTAGTATTTTCATACTCATACACCTCAAAACCCCTACTTATAGTTCCGGATGCAGGCAGCTGACCCTCTTTACCATTTTTAAAAGCATTAGACTCTGAATACGTTTCGTAGCCTATTGACTGATACATGTTGGGAAAGTATTGATAGTTCGGCGCCAAATTATTGTGACACGATGCTA
>JBLIBL010000185.1:0-5538 GCA_047633355.1 Polaribacter sp. | reverse complement strand
ATACCTATTCATATTTAAATATTATAAAAAGCAATGCACCAACAATAGCTCAAAAGTCAGTACGGGTTTTAATACTATATATTACTTTATGTAAGTACCTTGGCATCAAAAAAGATAAGCTGTGTGAACTCGGTAGTGCAGCTTTGTTGCACGACATTGGGATGATTAAATTACCTATATATTTTGATAAAGCGGAAAAATTGTCCAAAAAGGAAATAGTTAATTTACATAAACATACTTATATAGGTGCCGCGTTAATACGAAAATCTGGAGCTTTCTCCGATTTTGTTAGTGATGTTATTGCTTCCCATCATGAACATTATAATGGTGGTGGCTATCCATGCGGTCTATCACATAGAAATATAAACATATATTCTCGCATGTTAACCGTTATTTGCACGTACGAGGCTCTTACTAGAGACCGTTACTATAAAAAAGCGGTGGATACTTATTCTGCGCTTACAGAGCTTAATAAGGTATCTGGTACGATATTAGATCCTAGATTAGTTGGAAAATTCATTGAACTTATAGGAGTATTTCCTGAAAATAAAAGAGTGAAGACTTCACAAGGTTTAAATGTCAAAGTTATAAAGAAACTTCCACATGATCTATATGAAGTCACAAACACCTTAAAAGAAAAAAGTGTTATTATTAAAACTGATGGGAAAACAGAGGTGTATATTGGGTAACTTAAATTTCATTGATTTAATTTCTATAGAAGGACAAAGCGAATACTTTCTCACAAAAAATTCATTTATTAACAACTGCAATAATCGATGTAAAAATTGTGCATTATTTCCTTATGAAAAACTATCAGTTAAAGGGATAAATAAAACTAGTGAAAGAAGAACATTTGACGTTAATGGTCAGCAGCATAAGCTAACCCACCATGGCTTTCGATTGATGTGTGCGCTGACATATTCTTCAGGAAAAGTATTAACAAGAGAGTTCTTACATGAGTATGCTTGGCCTGAATCCGATGTTGTTGGAAATAACCTAAATGTAGCAATTTATGATTTACGTATTGCATTTAGTAAATCTTCAATACAGATTGAAAATTACCGTAAAGAAGGATATGGATTAAAATTATAAATCATATTAAAGATTATGTTTAATAGGCTTAACGGTGCTTCTAAAACAGTTGTTGCCTAAATTATTAAGCAGCCTCTTTGTGTTGCTCTGGATTTAACTCCATAGCGCCTATTGGCTGCAAGTTTCTCCCTTCTTTTGAGCATCGCTCTGGATGCTCATTTTTTTGTTTGATGTAACACTTTTCGCATCGTCAAGCTCTTTATGGGCGATCCATTATTAAAGTGCAACACTACGTCTTTCTTCAAGTATTTTTCTGCCCAAACGCTGCGTTCTAATAGTGTTGCCGTTTGCTCACCTGTTTCGTTGTAGTGAACTTCCCAGTTAACAACTTTCGGCTGTAAATTTTTTCTGTCATGTACAAATAATAGTGTTGACCTATAAACGCTGTAGCCATGTAGCTGATTTCCCAACTCCACACTTCATTCTTCTTGTTAGCGGTATAACTTGTGGGTTTTTTATGGATATTTCTTTGCTTAGCTTTACCTCGGTGGTGCAGCATGTAATAGACAATGAAAATTTGGCTCCGAAGCCATATTCACCTCTCTCGGCAAGTGTTGGTACGATTTGACTTGGCGGCAAACTCTTCGCTGTTACAAACATCTATTAGGGCTTGTCTTTTAGCCTGACTCAGTAACCCCACCTGGCTCGACCTCAACACTGTTGGCCTTTTATCTGCACGATTCTCACCGTCTATTGGCCAACGCTGTAAAGTTTTTGTTGAGAATCGAATCATTTCAGAGGCCTTAGCCTCGTACCTGATGCTAAGGCGGTACTGACCAACTGTGCATGTTTTTGCCTATCAGTCAGCGAAATTAGCTGTCCTCTTCGTCCTTTCAATAGGCATCGAATTTTTTCCTAACACAAGTAATGCAGGGGTTTCGGCTAAAGCTTTGCCTTTTTTGTGCAGCTCGTGCTCTAATTTCTTAATGCCTTGTTACTCTGCAAACTTTCGAACTGACAAGCCATTTGCTTTAATTTACCGTTCCCTGTTTATTTATAAAATTAACTGAGGTGATAACAATTCTGACACAGGTGGATAGCTATGAATTTTGACGACTCGCTTTAAGTTCTTTTTACTTCACTTACAATTAATCCCAATGCTAAAATACTAATAAATAATATAGCTATCGCAGGTGACTGTAATGAAAAATCGACTGTCGAGTGAAGAATCATGTGAAAGATTGCCATTGCGCAACCAAAAGATATACCTTGATACAGAGGTGTCTTACGCTTTACTATGGTTTTTAGTGATATAAACAAGCAAAATAAGATCATTGAACCTAGTAATAGAGTTACAGGCAGACCTAGTTCAACGGCAAACTGAATGTAGTCGTTGTGTGCGTGATCATAGAAGCCAGAATAGAATTCGGGATGATATGAAGGGAAGGACGAATAAAAACTCCCCCCCCCTGTTCCCAATATTGGATAGTCGAAAATTATCGGCAAGGAATCACGTACCACCTCATCACGAGTTTCTGACTGCAAGCTGGATTCAAGTAAGCGTTGTTTTACTTTTTCAACCCCAAAAATAGTGCCTATCAAAAATAGATCAAGAACAAAGAAACTAATAATTAATAAGCGTAAATTTTTTGGTTTCTGATTGTAAAAGAAAAATGAAAATAAACTTGTTAGTAACAACGCTATAAAAAAAGCTGAATTTCCCATACGGGAGCGGGTCAAAATGAGACAAATAATCATAATAATCAGACTAATTCTAATCACCATTTTAGTACTTAAAATTGTTATGGCAATATCACGAATTTTTTGCCTATACGTTAAGTTTGATTTAGTGAACGCTAATTGACTAATCAACAAACCTATACCTATTGACAGTGTTAAAGAGAGGTAATTGGCCAATTGATTTTGATACATAAATGAGCCAGTAGCTCTTTGGTTATAGGGAACATTAAAAATTGGGCTCACCATCCCTTCATTAAGGTTTAACCACGCCCCATAAATCGCCTGGAATAATCCAGAAATCAACATGGCCAGTGCAAATAAAAAAATTCTATTTTTACTATTGACATAACAAAAAACAAGCCAGGTAAACATAAAAAAAGCAAGTGATTTCAAAAGCATAATATGAGTTAACGATGGATCAAAAGAAAGTGTGTCGGTAACGCGATTAGCCGTACTACCTAGCCAGGGTAACATTTGAATTACCAGCCAAAGTACAGTTATAAACAGTGGTATTAAAACAGGTAAGGAGTATTTGGGGGGTAATAATTTATGTGTTCGTTGAATGGATAATAGTAAGTGAAAAGTGAAAATAAAAAACACATAGAACTCGATACTAGAGCTTGCCCAAATTCGATTTGCCCCTAAAGGAATAGGGGTATAGATAATCACTGCACATAGACTAAAAAATATAAAACGACTCAGCATATTAAAGTGCCAAAATAAAAAGGTAAATAGAAAAGCAAGGAATGATTTACGGGTTAACTTTTACATTGATTCAATAAATTATTATAGGCCACCAGAAATCCCACCACCACCATTACCACCACCAGTATTGTTGTTGATTAAAATTTCCTGATTGTTGGTATTCGTAAGCGTATTGATGATTGCATTATTACTTTGGCCGCCAACAGCTGTCGCCTGAGAGGCAATAGTTGGGTCTACGCCATTCGCTACAGCAACGGCTGTAATGGTATCGGCATTAACTCCGGCACTCAATGCCGCGTTAATTATATTGACTATCATTGAAGAGTTTATACCTACCGTATTAATAGCTATTGTAATAATCCATTCAGCCGCTTCCGAATTCGGCGTTACAGCGGAGATAGCTGCAAGTACTATACTTTCTGTCATATCAGGGTTTGCAATAATAGCTTCTTTAATTGCGTTTTCTAGAGTTGCACAATTTTCAAAGTCTACACAACTTTCAATAGCAGTGTCGATAGAAGCTTGCACTGTAGGTGTGATCTTTGTTGCTAACGTATATGTACTAACCAAGGCCATTAGAATTGTTACTACGATAAAATTTTTTTTCATAAGTATGTCCAACTTTTATTTGTATAAATTATTTTAATATTCAGTACAATTTGAACTGAGTGGTAGTGTAAAAATACGTTTTATAATTCAACTTAGTTATTAAGCTAAAAGATATATTCAAAACTAAATGCTTTCACAAATATTAACAATATGATTTTATTTGATAGTTAAGATGAGGGTAATAATCGAATAAAAATAGCAGACTTACGTTTATTAATAGATGGAGTTCAGATAATTTTTTTCTTCTTCTGACAGTAAACACGATTTTTTAGGTTGTATTTTATTTTTGAGTTTAATATTGCTATTCGTAATTGGTATTAATTGCATACAAAAATTTAGGAAATATATATCATTTTGATTGTTACTATTAGCTATTTTTTTTAATAATTCAACATCTATAAGCAGGGATTTATCAAGTATATTTATACTTGCCATCTCATAATCCATTATTATTTTATCTATAATTAATTCATTCATTAGCAATCTCCCATTGAGAATTAAAACAATAATTACAGGTTTATATAGTTAGTTACATCTTGCTATTTGTTATGGTCATTATTAGAATTTTATAAAAATATAATTGCATAAATAAATAAAATTAAAATAATAATAAAATTTATTATTATATGACTATGCAGATAGCTCAGGGCTGAGCTAAACGGTATGTATAAGTAGTATTACCATAAGTCTGCCAGAAGCGAGCTTTTTAGCTTGACAAAATCAGTTTAATACAGAAGATAATTTTTTGAAATACTTACATTAAATGAAATGGCTAGATGACTTTATTTGTCTTAGCCGTTGTAATGAACATCACTAGGAAATAATAAGTCGCCATCTATAGGAATGTATGCAGGCAATAAGCAAACATTCGTTATGGCGCAACACTTTTCATAGGAGTCAAATCGGTTCTGTCGCAAACTCAAATTACGTAGTCTGAATTGCAAGTGTCGCTTTTCTCAGATACAACTATGCTGCAAGTAAATGAAGTTTCTCCCATACTCTCTGAGTCAATCGGGGGCATCGATCAAAGCTCAACATCAGCTAATGTCGCTTTTGCTCTAACCTGGAACTTCCGTTCTAAGCTTTGGTGCATTTTATCTTTAACTTTTCGATGACTTTGCTCGATAATATTATTAAGGTATTTCATAGTTAACACTTCAATCATACAAAGCACATACTCAAGCAACCAAAGCTGAACATTGAGGGTATCAAGCAGCATAATGTTCGCTCCACTTTTATCAATAACAAGTTTGCTGGGTAAGCCACTGCTGTTTAGTGCTTTGTTAAGAAATGCACGTGCAGCAGACCATTCAGGTATGTCACTCAAGTAAAATCAACAATGACGCCTTGTTTAACAACCAACGATTTAGGGTGGAGTGATCAAAATAAATATTACGCTCAGTAAATATCTCTTTGATTTCACAATAACTGAGTTTATAAGCCAGATAATAA
>JBLIBL010000184.1:0-5555 GCA_047633355.1 Polaribacter sp. | reverse complement strand
ATTATGACTATTATCAAAATAAGATGAATTTAACCAGTGAATATGGTGCTGCAACGGGTGCCTTAGATTTGCTGACGTTTGTAGATAACAATAAAAATGCGGTATACGATGAGTATGATGAGGCTCTTGAAAATGTAGGGTTTGGTTCCTCACCACATTGGCGTCAGAGCTTCAGTGATAACAATGGTGCAGCCTATTTACCAGGTGTTGCCTCACGCACGCCGGTTAAAGTCCATTTTGATACAAATAGTAGTCGGGCTCCGAATCTTAAACCTATTCATGAAAATTTTGCGTTTTATACCCATCCAGGGGGGGTTTCTAGCTTAGATGTACCCTTCAATTATGCATTAGATTTGGAAGGTAATGTTGTGATGGAAGAATCCCTTGGGGGCTTTTCGACTAAGTTAATTCCAATTCAAATACTTGATAAACAAGACAATGTCATTAAAGAAACGTTTACAAGTTTTGATAATTATTATAGTTTCAGAGGGTTCTGGCCTGGGCAATATCGTATAAGAATTGAGCCCGAATTTCTGGCTACTAAGTCGTTAAAATCTGAGCCAGAAACAATTGATTTAGAACTTACTGGTGCCGAAGAATTTTTGACTATTGAAGATTTTGTCTTAAGTCCAATTAGTAATATAGAAATAGACTCTGTCATAGAACCAATACAATACTCAGGTACAAAAGTATTGGTCAAACAAGCTGGTTATTTCTATAGCATTCAGTTGGGTGCCTATTCAGGGAATGATAATTGTCAGTTAAAAGTCAATGAATTGAAAAAAACCGGTATTGCAGGAGGCTACTTTCAGCAGGATTATCCTTTATGCAAAGTATATTTAGGAAAATTTGATAACAAAACAACAGCACAGCAAGAGCTGAAAAAAATCCAATCAATTGTTGCTTCTATTCAAGGGTTTGTTACTCGTATCGAGGCCCCACCTGAAGATACTTTTAGTGTTGATCCAGTCATTAAACAAGCGAGTAATTTGATTAGTTATTCGATTCAACTTGGGGCTTATACAACAGCAGTTGCTTGTGATGAAAAGTTACAAGAAGCGATACGTCGAAGATTACCCCTACCCAAACAGCTGAACAAGCGTGGATTGTGTAAAGTTTACAGTGGCGAATATAGTAATAAAAATCAAGCACAACTCGCCCTTTCCAAAATACCTGCGTCGATATTTAAAGGAGCCTTCTTTGTTCGTCTTTAATTTTACCAAAAACCTCATAATACAAATAATATTGTTGTGTATATCATTATCCGTATCGGCGCCGCTTAGTGCTATAGAAGAACCGATACAACAAATCCAAACGGTTTATTTTGGCTCTGTTATTACTCGTTTAGGGTCGTGTGAAATGGATGCAGTAACGGGTTCTATTACGAGTTCTGGAAATATTTGTATTGGTTCAGAAACCTTAGGGCATTACCGAATTACTGGTGATCCCAATGAGGTGCAAGAAATTACATTTAGCCTAGTGACGGATCTTTCTCGGGGGATTCAGTTTGCACCTAAAGGGCGGCTGGTAAATAATTTGGGTGATGATATGTTGGCCCCCATCGCGGGTGCTAAATATAGTATTATGCTAGGTAGTGATGGTTTACTTGATATCTACGTTGGTGGCACTTTAACCTTTACTAAAATACAAAATAATAACTCTGGTATTTCATTAAATTATGATATTGAATCTATCACTCCATAATATTTCTATTCTTTAATTTTCACCTGTTATTTTGTTATAACTGTATTTATATTTGATGAGATGGGTTTGAATATATTTAATGGTAACCCTTCTAAAACCACATACCTGAAAGGTTTGGGTAGCTGTTCTTGCTCAAATTTAACCCCCTGCCACGAAAAGGCAGTAAGCGCATACATAAAATAGTTTTCGCGCTGTTTCCTTTTACTATGATCAATGTCTTACAGGTATGTAAGCAATAGATCACAAGCCGTTCTAATTCAGTGCATTACACTAGGCTCTAAGTCCACCTTAGCGCGGTAATAGCCTTGAAACAGTCTGTTAAAGCAAGAGCCAAAAAGCACCTGAGTTTTCATGCCCTGCGTCAGGCCATGTTCGAGCATTGTAAGGCGAGGGACCCACGTCAGGTGGGTAAATGCAGCTACAGCCAGCACGACATCATGATGAGTACACTTTCAGCAACAACGAACACGTATTACTGGCACAACCTGCAGAGTCTGTTTGATGTCAGTAACATTTCACAAGAAAGTCAGAAGCAGAATTGTGAGTACAAGTCGGCGAAACGTTTTATTCAGAGGCTCAAACACATCCGTACCCGTTTGGGGCTGCTACTATGTGGTACGGAGTGTTCTCCCGCCAGCCCATGATAGAAATTGTGCTAGCCAACAGGATGCATTATTTTTTCGTGGCCAAACCCGATGATCATACTTACCTGATGGAATAGTTAGCGGCCTATGATGCGTTAGCTCATTACGAGTACCAAGATGCACAGGAGCGACTGCACACTTACCGCTGGCAAAATAAGGTACCCTTATACTGAGGGGAAAAGGCGTCACTAATGAACTACCTCGAGTATCAGTTGGAAAATAAACAGAGAAAGTGACCTACTGCAATAACTGGATCACAGACATCGGTGTCACCAAGCAAAATATCCAGACTTTGGTGAGTGGTGGTCACTGTTGGTGGAAGATTATTTTTCTAGTATTGAAAAAGATTGTAACTTAAATTGTTCCTAACAATATTTTTTATTCTAAATCCATCATGACTACACCATCACTTGATTTTTCTAGCAAAAGTGATGGGAGTCTGCTCATTGCAACCGCGTATATTTCACTCGAATTAGCCTGTCTAATAAAACAGTTTACGGTGTAATAATCATGAACTTTACTGATTTGGGTATCCAGTATTAACATTTTTTCAAGATCTTCGTTGATACTATCGAATATGGAATCATCGACCACAGTCACCCCAAATTCTGTAAATTCTTTGGTCATAATGGTGCTAATTAATGTGTTGATTTCAAATTCATATGGAGCCGTTTCAAGGTCAGTGACTGTAATTGGATTAATTAGCATCGTTTTTTTTTGGTTATTACTCATTTTTGAGAGTAAATCCATAATTACATTACGAAGCTGCCGTTCAATTTGTGCATACTGCAGAGCGGGTTGATTGTTCTTTATTTGCTCAAGATTTTTTGCCTGTAGTTTGATGTATTTCGCATTATTTTCACGCACAATTGATTGATACTCAGTAATAACCAAATTTGGGTTTTCTTGTGAAATCATAATCAACCATTCTTCATCGCTTAAGATGCTTGAACATGCCTGTAATACAATGGCAACCACCAGTATAGATATTCGTACGTACATTATATTATTCCTTCCACGCAATTGATACGGATTCGAAAGTTAACCTTGTGTAAGACTGATACTATTATCGACCCTTTATTTATGATTTAACTCTTCACTCTTAAAGTAAAGCACAATTGATGCCATATTATTTAGAAGTTAGATACAGTGATATTTAATTAGTAAGTTATAAGCTATCAATCTCTTTGGTTTAAGGTCTTGGAGACATGTTATGAATTGAAAAGGTCGCAAAACTTTTGCTTATTGGGTTTTAATAACTAGATTTGAACCATCGACTGTTGGAAATGCGCTTTTCAATACAAAGTTAGGCATAAATAAAGAATTCGCTGCTAATATATTAGCTGTATCTGTTTGCACCAAACGAGAGTTAATATTTATACCAGATTGAGTGTAGTTAATAATGCCAGCAACCATAAAAGGCAAATTTTGTTTATTCTGTTGCCTACGATCAAAAATGAAATTTCCTTTATCGGTTATTTCGGTATTATTGGATAGATTTAGCTCGATAATATTAAACCCTACTTCATGCAATGAAATTATCAGTGCTTCAGCAAGTTTATTACCAAGAGCATGAGCACTTTTTAAATTGTCATCCATATCGACAAAAGAAGCGACACCCATTTGTGAAATATTGTTGATATCAACCTGCTCTAACAATGACATTGCGATGCGATCAGCATATTTTTTTAACATTTTGGAAGACGTAGTAGTATTAATACTTTCTGCATTCAAAGGGTTTTGTTTAAACTCATAACCATAGCCATATTGGCTAAATCGACTAGGATAATGATCGGAATGAAACCCACTAGACGAACACCCCTGCATAACAAGAGTCAATAAAATTGGGACACTGTAGTACTTCATTATTATATCCTTTGATTGTCAAATGACCTAAAGTGAAAACATGACCATATGGATGATTCAAAATAGTCATCAATCTTAAGCAATAACTAAACCTTAATGTTTGGCAATTAATTTTCTATTCTATTAACGAAACTAAGTTAGACGAATTTTGCTTCAATTTTGTATCAGCCAATTCATCGTTGTTTGGCATGATGGCTTCAATAATATTATTGGGAATAAAACTTTGGGCAGAGGCTACGACTGCTTTAGATTTTACCCCTACAATGCGAGCATTGATTAAATAACCCTCATCATGCTTTAGCATAGTGCCGGCAACTATATACCTAGCAGGCATATAGCCACTGAGTTCTTCATAATCTCGAGTAAAAGCAAAGTCACCTTGCTCAGTAATACGAATATAATCTGTGGTTTTAAAGTCAATTACTGGAATGCCGAATACATGTATTTCATGAATTAAACTCTCAGCCATTTGATTGCCTAATAAGCTTAATTGGTTATAGTCAGTATCGAGCATGACAAAGCTTACAACGGCTACTGGCGTAGTCGAATTAACATACTGTAGGTTTTCCACCAAATCTTGCATTATGCCTTTTGCGTAATGGTTGATGTTGAGCTTTGCCTCCGGTATCGGCATTTTGTAATCTTTGTTCTCGTTGTTTGAATGAGAAGAACCCATTTCAATATTATGATTAGCTGAGCTTGTATTAGCTAATTTATTTTGAAATTGTTGCTGAAACATATTACTTGATTCTAAGGGAGTAGACGTTTCTGAAGATGAAATTATGTTTGATGAATATGGGCTTTGTAAGTTTTCGTCGTTGACTTCATTGGTGTATTCGTCTTCAAATATCGCGCAACCACACAAAGTAGAGCTGATTAATAATCCTAAAATTGATAGTTTCATCTTGCTCACCTAATATCCGTTTCTATAAATTTGGTTGTTCTTGAGTGTCACCTTTGATGCACTCCACATGACATCATTTGGCACATAATCTGTTGCCGCCGCCAGTACAATATTTTCAGGTATCTGTATTAATCTGATGTTCACTATGGTGTTGCTTTCTTGCAGCGTGTAGGTACCGGTCAAAAAATAGTCTGCTGCGATCCTGGGATTGAGTTCATTCACTTGCCTGCTCAACATTTTATCGAATTGTTCGCTGATTTTTATGGTTGGCATAGTTTTGTATTCAATGACTTTTAAACCTGCTTGGGTGGCGAATGTCATTAAGCTTTCTTGAATTTGCAGTCCTAATGCCAAGTGGGAAGGCAAGGGCTCGCCGTTAGCATGCATAGTCGGTAATATTGTGCCGACTGCCACTACGTTTGCTTTGTCAATAAGTT
>JBLIBL010000183.1:0-5573 GCA_047633355.1 Polaribacter sp. | reverse complement strand
CTTAAAAGGTTAAATTATGCCACGGACGAAAAAGTTGAGTTACTTCACCCAGGCGTCGATTGTAGCAAGTTTACAATAGCAGATGAAGACATAGCGTTTAAACAGAAGCTAGGCTGGGAAAACAAGTTTGTAGTGATTACCGTAGGAAGATTACAGGCTAGAAAGGGTCATGATCGAATGATTGATGCGGTAAAATTATTGTCTGAAAATATACCTAATATTCACTACGCCATCATTGGAAGAGGCGAGTGCAAGCCTTCATTAGAAAAACAAGTCAAACAACTCGGTATTGAAAAGCATGTTCAGTTTCTAAGCGAAATTTCTGATGATGAAATGATTGCATGCTATCAGCAATGTGACCTCTTTATTCTAGCAAATAGAACGATAGAGAATGATATTGAGGGATTCGGTATGGTATTGGTTGAAGCCCAAGCATGCGGCAAAGTGGTAATTGCAGGTGATTCGGGAGGCACCAGAGAAACGATGGATGTAGGTTCCACGGGATTAATTATAGATTGTGCTGACCCCAAAAGCATTGAGTTGGCTATCAAAACTCTTTGTGAGAGTCCAGCGACTTTTATGGCGATGGGGAGTAAAGGTCGACCATATGTAATGGAGAACTTCGATTGGACGGTACACCTTCGAAAAGCTTCACAAATTTTTTCTTAATTAGTACCATAATATCGAAGAATTCCAACGGCCAGTATAACGGCGAATGAGTATTGTTGTATGGTAACTCCGCCCCCCCTATTTGATTATATTGATTAAATTTTAAGCGCGATAGCTAGTCTGACATAAAGGAATTTTGCTGAAGTATTTTCCAGATGCCAAGATTATTTGGATGCTCAGAGACGGACAGGATGTAGCAAATTCAGTATTACAAAAAAGCTGGGGGAGCAAATAACATCTATTATGCTGCTACAGAGTGGATACGCGCAAATTACCAAAATTCTGCTTTGAACGACCCTAGGGTCTTATTTGTAAAGTATGAAGAACTATTGCCTAAGCCCTCCAGTGGGTTGACTAGAATGTTTGATTTTTTAGGTTTTGACTGTGACCAAGTTTCAACAATGAGTAAGTCTATTAATCCGAACAAAATGAATCGTTGGAAACAAACACTTACCCAAAGTCAAATTAGTATGTTTGAAGGCGTTGTGTTTGATGCTTTAACGTTTTTTGATTTTGAAATTATGAGCAAGGTAAGATCAGATATAAGTTGGTATCATAAATTATCGTATCAAAATACATCATCGATTTAAATTAGCCTTGCACTTGTTAAATGAAAATGTTTTTAAACCCATTTTAATAAAGCTTGGCTTAAAACAATCGTTTTTTAGAAAAGAATTAAAACTGTATATATTCTGGTTTTTTACATACCCCCTTGTGCCAGACTATATATCGTAGAAAAAATATTTAAATAAACAGCCAGTGGTAAATATTATGTTATGCAGTATGAAAGACGTACAGAAAAATTTAAAGAGGATATTTTCTAGTCTCTCACTGGAACATATACTAATTAAGGATTAACGAACTAAAACTGCATTATTTAAATCATGAAATCTAACTGGAATAAAAGGTTATTACTTAAATGAAGCCAACTCTTATAATCATAAGCGGGATGCATCGCTCTTCAACATCTCTAATTACCCAACACTTGCAATTATGTGGTTTGTGTTTAGGCAATAACCTTCTTGGAACATTTAGGGACAATGAGGATGGATATTTTGAGAACAAGACTATAGTTCATAGCCACCAGTTGCTCATTCAATCAAAGAATGAACATATGTTCACACTGCTCCCACAAGAAACGTATCCAGATGATGTAAAGTTGATAATCACAAGTGAGGTTAAGTTGTTATCAGAAACTTCTCACGTGGTAGGTTTTAAAGATCCTAGGAACTCCCTCTTTATAAATCCATTGAATGACTTGTTTGTTGACGCAAAAAACCTAATGGTTTATAGGATTTATGAAGAAGTTATTGATAGTTTGATAAGAAGAAAAACTGACAAGATTTTGCGTTTTAGACCTTGGATAGCGGCAAAAGCATGGATTAGATACAATGAAGAATTAGTTAAATTTTATGATCAAAATAAATCTAAGTCTCTTTTGTTTATCGATTCAAGTATTATTAAAGAGCCAGAGTTGTGCATACATCTAATCAATCAAAAATTTGATATATCTCTTAGAGCGGAATCAATAAATAAAATCTACAAACCCCATTTAACAAAAAGAGATGCCTCTTATGGTTGGAAGACTAAATTAGCTTGCTTTTTATACAGAGGGCAACTTAATGAAACGCTTCAAAAACTTGAAGAGCGTCGCGCTAAATAACACTGTAAAGTCATGGCGATTTATAACTAGCTTGGCTTTGTTAAATGAGGCTTAGGTCAACAAATAGCATGCACAATAAAATTAAATATTAACGAATAACAAATAAATTTTTGATAAATGGGTGCAAGATTAGAATAGTTTATTCTGAATCACAGTTTTAACTTGATAGGCCAAAAAATTTTTTGGCTACTAAATAAAAAAAATGAGCATGATTTTTTGCGGTGAGATCAATTTTAGGCTGTGAGCGGTAGTGTTTGATATAATTGGCGCTTGATTCGAAGTAATAAATTTGCTTGCTAAGGGCCTGTCGCTCTTTCCGAATAGCTTTCTTTGTAATCAGCTTATGTGGCTCACTCAAATTATAGTTGTTATACAAATCTAGTAAGATATTTAAACCACCATGTAGGTTTGATGTGTAAGAGCCAGACATATTGTCTCCTTGCCTACCTAGTTTGACACGTACTTGGTTTATAAAATATGCTTTTTGTGTGATTGCTGAACGCCTTATTATATGGCTATCTTCTGACGTTTGTATGGTTCCTAATGCTAAATTATTAAGCGTTTTTGATATGCCACCAATGTTACGATAATGTTCACAAGACAAAGCCTGACATGAACAAAATATCGGTTGGTAGTAGCTTAAAGCGGCGTACAAATCTATAAAATGATAAATATCCTTCCCTACTAAATTAGCGTTGTTTGCTAACCAACCTTGCGTTTCACTTTTATTAAGATCAATACGCGGTCGTTTTTCTCCCTCCACTATGTAGTTGGTAAATACGAAATCGGCGTTATATTTAGCAAACACCAAATGAATGGACTTTAGATAATCAACATCCCAAATATCATCGCTATCACAAAAAGCAAAGTACTTCCCTTTAGCTTCATTACAAGCTTTCCTGCGAGCTTGAGTCTGGCGATTGTTATTCTGATAAAGAACCTTTATCCTAGAATCATCATAAGAAGATAGTATTTCAAGTGTATTATCGGTACTGCCATCGTCAACAATGATTAACTCAAAGTCGGTAATTGATTGGGCGAGAAGTGCATTTATTATCGGGCAAAATACACAAGCCCTATTATAAGTCGGCATTATTATGCTAAATAGAGGCTGCCTCATAAAATTTCCGTTTTAATTAAATAGATAGCTAAGTAAACCTAAAAGAAGATTGCTAGTGTATAAAATACTACTTTTTACTACAAACCTTCTTAATTTCGACGCCGAAGCATAAAAAATCAGCAAGCTGATTTTGACTTTCTTTAGTTATTTTACTAAAGCGGTTAGCCTAAAATACCTTGAAAAAACTCTATAAGCTATCTTAATTAAAATGTAAGCATCTTGCAAAAGCCTTACGCTAATGCTTCGGAATATGCTGCAAACCACTGTGTTAATTTCATCGTAAGTTTTTGCATTACTATATATCCTTAACACAGGCGGTCGCATCGCTTTTGTTACTCGTGCTTTTTTGAATACGCTTTGGTTTTAATTAATTATTCCAACTAAAATTAGCAGTACTCACATTTTTGTTACCAGAAACATCCTTGATCTGTACTTTTAAAATATAATTTTTATTCTCTATTAAAGCCGGTAAATTAAAAGTAACTATATTTTTATCAGTTCGAGTAAATGTTGTTATTATTTTTTCGCTATCCGAACCGTCTATGGGATAATATGAAATTATCAAGCTATTCCATTCAATGCCAGATTTTGCATCAGCAAAACCTATTATCCCTTGAGTGTCGGTGTTAATACCTCGTTTAGGTTGATGGATATTGATTATGGGTAATTGATAATCGTCGGTATATCGAAACCCGGCTTGACCTTCCATACTCAACTCAGGAAAATCAATTGGCGCGCCTAAATCTATCCAGCGTGCAATAGATCTTTTGTCCAAATCATCTAACATTACGGCTGGATGAGATGAAGGAAAATCTACGTCGTTATCCCTATCGTCGTTTGTTCTGCCATCGAGGCGCTCTCCCCAAGCAATCCAAGTAAACAGGCTTTGCCGAGCTTGTGGTATGCGTAAATATTTACTTATCTGCGGCAACCTATAAATATTTTCGTCATTGTTTGTTAGCGCAGCATAAGCATTGCGCATAGGATTGCTGTCGTCTAATATTAACATGCTGCCGGTACCACCGGGGGTATGACACGAAACACAGCTAGTATTAATTATAGGCAGTATATCGCGATTAAATTCAACCCCATACGAGTTACCGCTTTTTAATTCTACACCTGCTTGCGTAAACAAGGGGATGTTACCTTGCGTTAAGTCCCACAGCCCTTCTTGAATGATAGGATTGGAAACGCTCATATTCGCAAGACCAGAAATGGGTTCACCTAATCCAGCTTGGGTTGTTTTGAAATCCAAAGGTTCAATTGAATGTGTATGACAGCCGCCGCATGTTGCCATTTCTCCAGACTTTACGGATCGCCACGTTAATTCACTTATAACAGTCATACCATTTGCATCTAATGATTGAATTAAAAAAGGCGTGTCAGCTGGTACTTTTGCTAACCATGAAGTATCAGGATTACCCTGTTCATCAATTGTGTTTGTATGAGTTAGTGGAAATTCACCTAGTATTTCCCATCTTTCATTGTTAAGAGAACCAAAACGAGCAACGACTTCTTTCAGACGGCTGTCTTCTAAATGTCTTTCAATTGATTCCCAATCTGCCGAGTTGCGACTTTTTCTAAGTGGCTTGGTAAATGGTATAGGCGGTGTTGCTATAATGCGCACTCCGTAAATATCTTGGTCACTAAAGACGCCTGCTTCAGCGCCTTCAATTCGCCAATTACCATCATTTACTTCACGCCTTTTGTTTGGGGTAAAGGGATCTGGCTCGCTTTCATTTAAAGGCTCCCTGTTAATCATTGATGACGCGCCAACGAAGCCTGCAGCTTCACCTTTGTTTAGCCTATCATCTAAGGATTTAGGTACAATAATGTCTGGCTTGTCTTGTCCATGTATGTCGTAATAACTGGCAACTACTCGAGGCCAAATTTCATTGTAGTTAGGATCATCTTTTATAGCGATTAATGATGCTGGGTCAGTAACCATTGCATTGGGTGCATCTTCAATTAGATAGATACCTGATCTTAATGGTTCACATAAGTTCACCTCTTTGTTGCACACAGCATCAAAATGATTAACCGAACCCGATGAATAAGCCACTAACAGGCCGTCCCTTACCGTTGCTGATGGCATTGAGTATTTACCTGAGCGATTTGGGG
>JBLIBL010000182.1:0-5584 GCA_047633355.1 Polaribacter sp. | reverse complement strand
CGTTTCATTAACCGCAGAAACGCCACCAAAATCAAAAATAATGACGACAGGAACTAATACCAGTGCGATAAACATAATACAACCTTGAACAAAATCAGTCATGCTAACCGCTAAAAATCCACCAAAAAGTGTATAAGTCACTACTACTCCAGCAGTTACATATAATCCTAACTCATAACTTAATCCAAACGATGATTCAAATAATTTACCGCCTCCAACCACACCGGAAGAGGTATAAACGGTAAAAAACACAATGATAACAATCGAAGATACAATTCTTAGTAGACGGGTTTTATCTTCAAATCGATTCTCGAAAAACTCTGGCAAGGTAATCGAATCATTGGCAATCTCAGTGTAGGCCCTTAATCTTGGCGCAACAATTAAATAATTGATGTAAGCACCAACCACTAATCCGACACCTATCCAAATATTAGCGAGACCAGACAGATACATCGCTCCGGGTAATCCCATCACCATCCAACCGCTCATATCTGACGCACCGGCTGACAAAGCCGTTACCGCAGGTCCTAATTGACGACCACCTAATAAGTAGCCTGATGAATCTTCTTTGGTTGTTTTGAATGCATAAAGACCTATTCCTAACATGGTTAAAAAATAGATGCTTAACGAAATGATTGTGCATGTGTCCATTAGTTTCTCAATCTTGAATAATTATTATTACGTCAGTTTGCCACACTCGAGATCAGTGAGCAAGTTGAGAGATTAATGTGACAAAAATAATGATTAATCTGTGGGAATCGTTAAAATAGAGTTTTTGTTATTAACCGTCCAACCAGTGTAATCTCTTCGAATATAACCATTTGATAGTTTTGTTGCATCTTTTCTCAGATGATCAAACTGGTTTTTTATTTCATTATTTGGGATAGCTTTTAATGACTTAGAAGCTATTAACCTAGAACCTATTAACTTAGAATCTATTAACATGGCATCTAAACATATATCGTAAATTGATAAAATATCTTCCTCAAGGCTTGAGCCCGATAAATTAATTAAGTTATTAGACGGATAAAGTTCCGTTTCCAGTCTGTTTAATGGCAAAGCAAAACGTTTACAAAAAGCCGCATAAATCATCCAACTACCTCGTAATTTCCCTTCTAGCGTATGGCCTGCGATATGAGGGGTCGCCAAAATACATTGATTAACCAACAACGGATTAATATTGGGCTCATTTTCAAATACATCCAAAATGCAGTCCGCAGAATTAGCCGATTTTAAGTAATCACTTAATGCTAAGTTATCAATCACCGCTCCACGAGACGCATTGATCAACAGTTGGTTTTTATTTAGCCGAGTTAGATTATGCTCAGAAAATAAATAATGGGTTGGGTGTTCGCCTGCGGAAGTAATAGGAACATGAATGCTGATAACATCACATTTTAAGATCGATTCAAGATCTGTAAACTCTCGCTCATCACCCAGTTCTTTAAGAGGCGGATCACAAAGTTTATAATTGATTCCAAAATGAGTTAAATATTTAGTTAACATTGAACCTACATTACCCGCACCGATTATTCCAACGGTTAAATCCTTGATAGAGCGATTTTTTTGAATACACCAATAGGCTATAGCACTTAAAATATACTGTCCTACGGCTGGCGCATTACAACCAGCGGCATTTGACCAATCTATCCCCTTTTTATTTAACCATTCAATATCGAGGTGATCTATACCGATGGTTGCAGTGCCCACAAATTTTACCTGACTATTATCTAATAATGACTCATTTACTTGAGTGATTGAACGACACAAAAGAGCATCTGAATTGTCTAACATTTTTGCAGAAATTAACCGCCCACTCACATAAGTAATATCAGCAATTTCTGAGAAGAGTTTTTCGATACCCGGCATATTCTCGTCAACAACAATATTATATCTTTTGCTCAAAAGGTTAATCTCTTAAAGTTTATAAGCTACACTCTACCCAATCCAAAAACGCTGGTAAACCTTTTGCTTACTGCAAACCAATAATATCCAATAACATTGAGTTAAACTAATAATTTTTCATGATTGATATCACCCTCCTATCTATTTTTATCCCCACCTTCCTGTTTGTATCTGCTACACCGGGTATGTGTATGACATTAGCCATGACTCTTGGTATGAGTATTGGCGTACGCAGAACTCTTTGGATGATGTGGGGAGAGTTATTAGGGGTTGCCACCGTTGCGATATTATCAATTTTAGGTGTAGCAAAAATTATGCTCGATTATCCAGAGATATTTTATCTTTTTAAATATGTAGGGGGCGCTTATCTTTGCTATTTAGGTATCCAACTTTGGTTAACAAAACATACTTTTTCAATACATAGTAGCGATTCAAACCAACCACACTTGACTAAACAAAAGCTGGCAATACAAGGCTTTGTTTCAGCAATCGCTAACCCAAAAGGATGGGCTTTTATCATTTCGTTGTTACCCCCCTTTATAAATACCGATTTACCACTAGCACCGCAACTTAGTATTTTAGTCAGTATTATTTTAATCTCTGAATTCGGATTTATGATGTTATACGCAACTGGCGGTAAAACATTGGGACGGATTTTACAACAAGGTGATAAGTTAGCATGGCTGAACCGAATATCAGGCGCATTAATGTGCGGTGTAGGCTTGTGGTTAGCTTTAGGTTAAAATAGCCCTAATATGAAAACATTACCAAACGAAATCAGAGAGAACAGGCAATGAGTGAGCAACTCGCAACACACTATTCTAATATATTAAAAGACATTGGCGAAGATATTAATCGAGATGGCTTAATTGATACACCTAAGAGAGCAGCCAAAGCAATGCAGTTTCTCACTCATGGATATGATCAATCTCTAGATGAAGTTGTCAACAATGCAATATTTGAATCGGATAATGATCAAATGGTCATTGTTAAGGATATAGAGCTTTATTCTTTATGCGAACACCATATGCTGCCTTTTATTGGTAAATGTCATGTGGCATATTTACCAACGGGTAAAGTCATTGGTTTGTCTAAGATTGCTAGAATTGTCGATATGTTTGCTAGACGTCTACAAATCCAAGAAAATATGACCAAGCAAATAGCAGAAGCCATTATGGACGTGACCAATGCGGCAGGAGTTGGTGTTATTATGGAAGCTAAGCATATGTGTATGATGATGCGCGGTGTAGAAAAACAAAATTCTTCTATGATTACGTCAGTAATGTTGGGCGCTTTTAAACAAAAGCCTGCGACACGAGCTGAGTTTTTGAATCTTCTCAAAGACTGAAAATAAAACACAAAGACTGTAATTCTTTTATTTTTATTATCATGCAGAATAATTATTTATGTCCAGCGCTCAGTTTAAAAAATTTAGTTTAGTTAAGCCTGCTGAAATTGAATGGCGGAGTGGACTGCCTTATAGCTTAGAATTTAACGATGTTTATTTCTCTATTCATGGTGCTGTTGAAGAATCGACCCATGTATTTATCGAAGGGAACCAACTTACGAACGACTGGGATACTAATCCTGAAAAAGATTTCACTATTGCTGAGCTTGGTTTTGGTAGTGGCCTTAATTTCCTTAATACTATGTTTCATTGGTTAGAACATCGTTCAAAATTAAAAAAAAATTATCAACATATTAATTACCTCGCCATTGAAAAACGACCATTCACTAAAAATGATCTTATTAAGGTTAGCAAAATTTGGCCGCAATTTTCATACATAAGTGAACGACTTATTCGCGACTACCCTTCTCAAACATATGGCCGTCACCAATTAGTTTATCCTGATTGGAATTTAACTTTAACGTTAATGTGGATGCCTCTCGAAGATGCATTAAACGATTTAATTCAAGAATCTACATCTCAGAAAAGTAAGGCTAAAATTGACCACTGGTTTTTAGATGGTTTCGCACCTCTAAAAAACACTTCTATGTGGGAAGAAAAAAATGCTCTTAAAATCGCAAAACTTTCTAATGTAGGAACTCGACTTGCAACTTATAGTGTTGCTGGTGCAGTAAAACGACCTTTAATAGAAGCAGGTTTTAAAATAATTAAATGTAAAGGCTTTGCAAAAAAGAGAGAAATGTTAACAGCCGTTCTTTTGGGGGAAATACAAAAAGAAGAAGTTCATAAATTCGTTAATATAAAATATGAAAAGCCTTGGTTTAATATCAGTAACAATAAAAAAAATAAGACCAGTAAACCGAGTATAGCAATTATAGGATCAGGAATTGCCGGCTGTACAACTGCATATACTTTATCAAACAAAGGATTTAATTGTGATATTTATGAATCAAACTCACAAATAGCTATGGGTGCCTCCGGTGCTGCAGCCGGAATATTTCATCCCCAACTATCGAGTGACATGAATTTAAGCAGTCAATTTAATTGGCTTGCTTATTTGTCATTACTTAGATTTTTATCTTCGTTAACAACACAAGAGCGTGATAGCTTAATAATAAATCAGGGTGTGCTTCGCTTTTTAGAAAATAAACAGAGCAAACAACAACTAATTGATTTGTCTTCGAAATTGAATCTCTCGCACTGGATTAAAGACGATTTTTCTATTTCCGGAAAATATAATCTAATAAACGAGCGTCAAATTTATTTTCCTCATTCAGCGGCTTTAGATATCCCCACGCTATGCCAGCTTTACTTAGATAAAATAGAGAAACATTCTTTCAATTTATATACTGACTCTACAATTTCAGATATTGTTCGAGAGAATAACCTCTGGCAAGTTCATTTCAACAACGATAAAAAACATTATCAACATGTTGTCTTCTGTGGCGGGGCAAACAGTCAACTTTTGAATCGCTTTAATATAATGAAAACACATACAACTCGCGGGCAAACCTGCCAAATTAATTCATCGGTACTTGGTAAAGCCATCATACAAACGCTATCGGAACAAATCTACCTTGTACCACAAAAAAACACATCAAAGCAGCATTTAAACCAGCAAACAAACCAATTTCAAATCGGTGCCAGTTTTGAAAGATTAGAACATTCAGCTAAATTAGATAGTTTTGAATTGAAAGGCGAAAGCCAAAAAGATATTTTAACTAAATGCTACAAACTTCTAAAAGAGTTGTCTATTTCCTCTTTCCGAAAATCAGAAATAGAACAGACGCCTCTTAATGGTACGGTGGGATATCGCCTTCATTCTAACGACCGACTTCCACTTGTAGGCCCCGCCATTGATAAAGACTCACTAGAAACAACATTCTCAAATTTTGGCCAAAAAAGAATTTTACGTGACTCACTTTCAACTTATAATCAATCTGGACTTTGGGTTAATACCGCTTATGGCTCCCACGGATTATTGTATTCGTTGCTATCCTCACAGCATCTATCCAGTTTGATGAGCAATAGTATTTCTCCTCTTGAATCCAAAGTTAGCAATATATTACACCCCGCACGGTCTCTTATTAAGCGTTTAAATCAACCATCAGATGATCTCAATCAACATTAAACCTATATCTTAATGAGAATGATTTGCATTAAGATTAATATTGAACTATAGTCGTTTCACCAAAAAGTCATAGAGTCCAAATGTTGGACAAATCAAACACAACTGGAGTTAAAATGAACCTCAAACCAATAACAATAGCC
>JBLIBL010000181.1:0-5625 GCA_047633355.1 Polaribacter sp. | reverse complement strand
AAGATGATGTTCACTTACTTGACCAGAAAAAAGCAATTATTTTACAATTAAGCGATAGTTTAGATTGTGGTTTGCAAAATTCATTGTTAAGGAGCGAAGTTTTTAATCAGCTATCAATTCCAAACTTCAGAGTGGGTGAAGATCGTTTGTTTATTATTATGATGCTTAAATATGGGTTTAAAATGGCTTTTATTGATGACATTCATGTTACCTACCATATTCATGATGAAAATATTTCTGATACCAACAACAAAGCTTCCTTCAAGAAAAGAATATCCTCACTCGAACAATTGATTTATGCAAAGCAACAATTAGAAAATTATGTGAGCTTAAACGACATAGAGTTAAAGGCCCATAAAGGTAAGTTAGCAGACGAAATTTTTTGGGAATTAGGATACTCACTTTACCAAGCTTCAGGGGATTATAAGAGCGCAATATTTGCCTATAAAAAGGGGATAAGCATAGGCGGAATGAGAATGAAGTATTGTAAAACATTATTATTTGCAGTAATTAAAATGATATTAACCAAATAGTAGATTAAGGCAACTCAGGAAATCTGATTAATATAGGTACTCAGCGTTTCTTGGTACCATACCGATACAGTTGAAAAAGGAAAGTGTCGTTAATGACAAAAGCGATTAAAGTTATAATATTAAAAGCATTCATAATATTTTTAAGATTAAGGCGTTTTATACTGCGTCAAAATAGGGGGGTGGTTTTTCTCGCTCCAGATATTCCAGTCAGTAATATGGGCGATCAAGCTCTGTTATTTGGGGCATTAACGGGATTAATTGAGCGTAATATACATCCTATATTTGTCGTTGCAAATGGACCTGAAAAGATAGACCAACTATCAGAAATTGAAGAGTTTAGAAGCAAAGTAATTATCATTCAAAATTTGCACATTATATTTGCGACTGATAAAGCATTTAAAGAATTATTATTGTTTTATTGGTTATGTAAGGACGCAAACTCTTTAGTACTAGTAGGTGCTGATGTGTTAGACGGAAGATATAACTCGTTTGAAGCTTCTCGTAAGCTAGACATAATTAATACATGCAATAAAATTGGCCTAAAGACTAAAGTCGTTGGTTTTAGTTTATCAGAAAACATTTCCAAAGAGTGCTCAGCACGCTTTTCTCAACTAAATGGGCACACTATTTTTGTTGCTAGAGATCCTGTTTCAATGCTTAGAATGTCGCAATATGCTAAATGTGAACTAGGCGCAGATTGTGCATTCTTGATGAAGCCGTCATTAACGAATGATGCGTTGAAACGCCATCGTCTCGAAAATATAGATCAGTCCGCTTTTATTGTAGGCCTATGCTTACGTGACGAGGATTTTATGACTGAAGAAACTAGTGAGTTATTGGAACCGTTTCTCTTAGGTCTGGTTACTGCAATCAAACAGCATGAAGGCCAGTTATTGCTGATCCCACATCATCCTGGTGATATTGCTATGTTGACAGTGGTTGAAAAAAAATTGACTACTTTAGGCTTTACTAAATTCTCATTCATTAAAACCTTACCAACTGCACCCGATGTTAAATCATTAGTAGGCATATGCGAACATGTAGTTACGTCCAGAATGCACGTTGCCATAGCAAGCCTAGGCATGGGGACTGCCATTACTTGTTTGCCTTATGCTGGAAAATTTGAAGGCTTATTCGAACATTTTGAGCTCGATGATGCTGGTTTAGATAGGAGCCGTATGGGAGAAAAGGACTATGTTTCGATTAAAATGAGTGAACGGTTGACTCAGACAATAAACATTAAACAACATATCGGTAATACCCTTGAAAAAGTAAAAGTTCTTTCAAGGAAGAATTTCAGTGATTTATTTATATAAGACCTTTGTTTAAATTGTTAAGTCGGGTCCAACTTAAGGATTGCTCAATAAGGTTGACTAGCGGTAATCTAAATATCCACTAAAAGATTCAACAAATTTTTACAAGCTCGTATCCGATACATATTAAATATCTAACATTATATTATGGGAAAATTTTGAAAACATTATTTTATAAGCTTAAATTTTTTTTTGGCGTAATTGGAGTAGCTATTCTATTACTAAATTTGTATGGTTTGACCCAATCTCTAAGACCACAAAACATAGATGCTAATCAACTGCGTTTCGGTAATGTAGACGTTACCCTGTCGGCTCAAGAATATAAATCAGGAATACTTCGCGGACCAATTGAGAGTGATTATGAATATGCTAACCGGCTGACAACCGTAATTGCTGCAGGCACTGCTCATATTCATTGGGAAGACTATGACCCTGCTTTGTTTAATCAATTAATACCCGCATGGGAGAATTGGATTTTATATTTAATGGGTCATGTTTCGGGTATACCTGAATTTCAGAGATATCATTTCGTTAACATCGAAAAGAGTATCGAACGAGGTATTGGAATTTGCGGAGATGTTTCGATGTTAATGACTCAATTGTTGGAGCGAAATAACATTGAGGCTTCTTTAATAACATTTCCAGGGCATGTTTTAGTTTCAGCTCAAATTGATGGCCGTGATCGTCTATTTGACCCAGACTTTGGTGTTTCACTGCCATATTCAGCTGAGGAAGTTGGTCGCAATTTATCTTCTGCAACTGAATTTTATACTCGTGCCGGATATACCGCTAACGACAAACAGTTTTTTTTAAATTCGTTTTCAAAGCCGTTTAGAAAATGGGATGGTCCAAAAGAATTTATAACGAACAAATATTATTTTGAAAAGGCCTCTTACTGGGCTATTTGGATTATTCCATTTATCCTAATTATGTTTTCATTAAAACGTAGGAAAAGCTAATTAATGAGCAACCCAATAGCCATTTTTGTTTTGTTATTTATATTCTTGGTATGTATATCTATCGCATGTGGAGTTGCCTTTAAAAAGTTTATTAAACCAGCAAGTGGTTTCAACAAAATAATAAGCTTACTACCACACACAAATGAAATTGATGCAGATATTAAAAAAACCGTAACGCAGCCTTTCAACGACTTTGTGTATGAAAAACTAACCACTTACTTCTGCGAAGGCGTATGGTTCTACAAAAATAAATATAGCAGTCTTATTGTTTATCCAGGACACAGCGGCACAAGAGGTCTCACCGTTGAAGGCTTAGAAGGTTTCGCCAGAACATCTACACTTCTTGCTTGCTGGATAAAAGCAACTGATAACAAATCAATCCTATTAATGAACAAACATGAAGCAAATAATCTGGACCATTTACTACTAGGATTAAAAAACGGAACTAATCCAAATTCAAGTGGATACTGGGGAGACTTTACAGACAACGATCAGAGAATTGTTGAAGCAGCAGACATAGCAATAACACTTTTTGAGTTGAGTTGTTATCGTCAGTTAAACGATAATCTTATAAAAAGTGTGTGTACATGGCTACAACAAGTAAACTCCGTTAACAGTTATGAGGGTAATTGGTTATTGTTTCGAATAGTGATTAATTTAGTTTTAAGGCATATTTTAGCCGAAAATAAAGATAAACACCTCGACCAAGCTAGCCATTCTTGGAAAACGTTTTCAGCATATCATGTTGAAAATGGTTGGTTCACAGATGGTACTCAAGGAAAAATTGATTATTATAATGTGTGGCAAATGCAGTACATGCTTTTTTGGATAACCAGAATAGCGGCGGATTTTAATAACGATTTCATAAAAGAATGTCTTGTAAAATTTTCCGACGATTATCAATATTTCATGTCAAAAAAAGGAGTTCCTATTTATGGTAGGAGCTGCAGTTATCGGTTTGCTGCCTCAGTACCGTTTCTGTGCAAAGCATTAACAACATGTAAAAGTGAAGACTTGCGATTTGCGCATAAAGCAAATGAGAACATTTGGAGGTTTTACGCATCAAAAAATGGATTGCAAAGCGGTAACATGACGCAGGGCTATTTTGCACAAGATGTGGACTTACTCGAAAACTATAGTGGAAGAGCAAGCTCGCTATGGGGACTAAGGTCATTATCGCTATCATTGTTAGCTTTTTATGATAAACCCATCGATTCAAGTGATGTAAAAATGCCTGTAGAGTTAGGTGACTTTGAAGTGAATTTTAAATCCATTAACATTAACGTAAAAGGATATAGTAAAACTGGTGAGGTGGTTGTTTCCCTAAATCAAAATAAAGACAATAAATTGAGTATATTTAATAAACGCTCATTAAGTGTGAGAATATTAGAGAAAATTTTACATCGGCCACTTCGCATAGAAAATTTTGAAGCCAAATATAATAATCCTCAATACTCAAACTTAACCCTATTTTTTAATCGACAGGCTAATAGAGACTAACTAAGGTTGACGCCTTGTGTATATGCTTCGAGTCGGTAGCTGAATATGCACAATTGATGGTGTTTGGATTCATTTTCTTGTTTTAATTACCGTTGTTAATTTTTCATCAAGCAATAGTGGATTATAATAATTTGTTGCTTTTTTTTAATCAATTGTAATAATAACCATGGATTATAAAACAGAGGTTTTTTTAGATATGATTTTTGGTATCGGTTTGTCAAAAACTGGAACGTCTAGTTTGGCTAAAGCTCTTAAAGTATTAGGATACAAAGTAAAGCATTATCCCCTTGAATCCACACAGTGGACTGGTCCTAAAGCAGCTAAAGTCGTGTTACCCGTTTTAAATACAATAAATAGGCTATTTGGAAAAGAGACGTTCTCATATCGAGAAACTTTATATCGTAATTACAATAATCACTTTAACCTTAGCTTCTTTGAAAATTATGAAGCCGCTTGTGACCTCCCACTCGCTTTGTATTACAAAGAGCTTTACGAGCATTATCCAGATGCTAAGTTTATTTTAACTACTCGTGATTTAGATAGCTGGTTGAATAGCGCAGAAAAACATTTTACGGTGGGTATTCGGTCTATATTTCAACATCATAGAAACCGTGTTAGATTGGATATTTATGATTCTATAGAATTTGATCGGCAAAAGTTTTTAAATGCCTATACTCAACATACCATTAATGTTAGAAATTTTTTTGCAGGAAAAGACAATTATTTAGAACTAGACGTTTGTGAAGGTGATGGCTATGACAAACTTAGTCCGTTTCTAGGAAAAGAAATTATTAGCGAAAATTTTCCTAGAGAAAATTTCGCGTCTAATTAAGCTTTATAACGATTTCAATCTACCAACGATTTGCGGTGGCTGTCCCATTCTAGTAAGTGATTTGCTCCCTATCAGCCTCACACAAAATGCAAGGCCCTACTGCCTACTATTAAACTAAACCTAATTGCTTGGATGTCAGTTTATTTAAGATGCCTAATTTTAAATAAACTGACTGACTTTGTTACCCTATTTCATACCTTTAACCATGGATATATAACCCTACCTTACCTTATTAATTTACTCTTCGGTGTCTAATCAAAAACATTGATGCACTTCCCGCATTAGTGAATGCGGGAAGTGCATAACCGGGAACTTAATGGGGCAATCCTTGAAAAAATTTCACATTCTATTTATATTTTTAGCTTTACTATTTGTTTATGGATGTGGTGGCGAAAGTAGTCAAGAAACTCAAACGGGACCATCAACAATCCCTACTCCAATACCAGCGCCTTCACCTTTACCCGATCCGGTTCCGGCTCCCTCACCGG
>JBLIBL010000180.1:0-5717 GCA_047633355.1 Polaribacter sp. | reverse complement strand
AATTCTTAGCCTACAACGAGCTGATCACAATCTCCGACACCCTGTCTGAAAAATCAAGAGCGGTAGCCACCTTCGCACTTTGCGGCTTTAGCGGCTTAGTTGCTATTGGCATTCAAGTAGGCGGGATCAGCGCTTTGGTTCCAGAGCGTAAAGACGATATAGCCCGTACTGGATTTAAGTCTATGCTTGGGGGAACCTTAGTAACCATGTTGTCGGCGACCATGGCCGGGCTTTTTATCGGCTAAATGCTAGGCCGCAGGCGCTAGTAATACTCCGAGGAAAGTTGCTATGTACGTCGCACAGCAGTTAGGCGACCATCGCTTGAGTGATATAACCGAGTATTTCGGGCTTCAGCATTATGGCGCTGTACCGAGCGCTATTTCAGATATAATCTGAAGGTTGAGCGATGAGAAATCGCTGCGAAAATAATTAAAATATATTATAAAGAGACTTGACCACTAGGAGATTCCAAGACAATTTAGAATTAGAAGAAGTTATTAATAGTTGGGTGGGCAAGTTGCCGAGACACAGTGGCGGCTTATAACAAGCGCATTAAATCTGACTCCGCAAGTCAGCCGCTTTTTTGCAAAAACCAAAGGCGCAAAAAAGCGTCCAACTTGCTACGCAGTTTATGCGGGCGTTATACGAGAATAGAAATGGAGATCGAACTTGAAAATTGAAGCAAATGATAAAGAGATTCAAGACATATTCTCGTTGGGTTATTTTAATATCCCTAGGTTTCAAAGGCCCTACTCCTGGAACAATGATGAAGTTGAAAGCTTCTGGGATGATATTATTCTTGAGAAAACAGAGAATTACTTTATTGGATCAATGGTTGTATATCAAACCAAAAAACCATATTTCGGTATTGTCGATGGTCAACAGCGTTTAACAACTATCACCCTAATATTATCAGCGATAAGGAATGCATTTCAACGAATAGGTGAAGAAAATCTTGCGATAGGCGTTCATAAATACGTTGAGAAAGCTAATATTGATAATGAAGATGAGTTTGTTCTAAAGGCTGAAACCTCTTTTCCATATTTACAAAGTCACATCCAAAGCTATGACGGATATAATATCAATTGTGAAGTTGGATCTGAGGAAAAAAAGCTTGAGATAGCTTTCGATATTATCAATAGTAAAATATACCAAGCAATACCTGAATTGGCTGAAGAGCTTTCGGCGCAGGCAGCCCTATTTACCAATCATGATAAAAATATTGTACAAAAATTAAAGAATTTTAGAGATAAAGTACTGTCTTTAAAGTTGGTGTTCATTCAGCTAGATAACGAAGATGATGCATATCTTATCTTTGAGACCTTGAATGCCAGAGGCCGAGACTTAACCACTTCAGATTTAGTAAAAAACCTAATCCTTAAAAGTATTAAAAATACTAGCATTTCAATAGACCAATCCAAAGAATCCTGGAACTCGTTAATAAAAACATTCGACAACTTTAATGACTCAAATACTATTGATAATTTCCTGGTCCATTATTGGTGTTCGGAATATGATTATTGTACCGACAGAAAATTATTCTCAGAAATAAAAAAACAAATAGGCGATAGCTCGGATTTAGCAAGAAAGTTATTAAGTGATCTTTCTTTAGTCGCTCCTTTTTATGCTGGTCTGTTGCAACCTGAAAGTGCAGAATGGTCAAAAGAAGAAGTAGATGTTAAAACATCACTAAAGGCTTTAAATTTATTTAAAGTAAAGCAGCAAACAGCTATGACTTTAGCTTTGATTAGATCATATAAGAAGAGATTTTTATCTCTAAGAAACCTCAAAAAGACATTGTCTAAGATAGAAAACTTTCACTATTGTTTTAATGCCGTTACTTCACAAAGATCGTCAGGAACCATTGCATCAAACTATTCTAGGCTGGCAATAAATTTAACAAAAGCCACCTCAAATGATGAAATTCAATTAGTGCTCAATGATCTGACGGCGTTTTTAACTACTAAGCTGCCAGAAAAAGAAGAATTTGTTGTTAAGTTTTCCGAGCTTGAATACACATCGAAGAAAACAAAACATAAAGCTATTGTTAAATACACGCTTTCAAAGCTTATACCTTCAGATAATGGATGCTTATCTATTGATTTTGATAGATTAACAATTGAACACATTCTATCTGAAGCAAGATTAAAAGATGATGATTCAGCGGCTGTGTCTAGTATTGGAAACCTTGTTTTGTTGGATGAAAAAACCAACTCAGAAGAGCTAGCAGATAAAACCCCAATAGATAAGTTTAAAATATTAGAAAGTAAAAAATACCCAATTCATAATGCATTTTTAGAGCCAAGCCAATGGGGAAATGAGCAAATTAACAATAGAACTAAGATAATGGCGGAGCATATTTACTCTGACCTAAAATCAAAAATCGTATAACAAGTCCATGAATTTGACCGCCTTACGCTACGCTTCATGCGGCAAATTATGGAGGCGTTAGTGGTATTGAGTCTGTGGTAATAGGTCGAAAAATGATGCTTACGCTAATGGTGTTTGTACTATTGGTTATCGCTTATGTGGTTTTGTCTGTGGTTACCACTGGTGCGAATGCACTTCAACATGACTACGAGAGACTAGTTCTAAACTTAACGGTTATCCCATTTTTCATATTGTTATATCTCACAGTTACCCACGCTTGGAAGACAGGTGCCTGGGAATGGATAGTTATATCATTTCTCTTTTTACCTTCAATGTTCGTTTACCTTTTTCGTTACTATGAAGAATAGAAATATCAGAACCACTAACAAGACCGTAAAAAGCGCCCACAAAAAGCGTGGGCTGGACGTCGCTCCGCTCCGCCTTTTACGGTGGCGTTAACCGATATAATAACTGAAGGCTTTTATTATTATGAAGATAGTATCATTACACCTTCCCAAAACAGCTGGGGCAAGTTTTGGAAAGTCGTTGATTGATTATTTTGGAGATGATTTATTAAGAGATTATAGCGATAAGCCTATGAGTAAATCACCAGATGAACGCAATAAATATGCTTTACAATCCAGTATAAATATAGCAAATTCAAGGTTAGCTAATGTCAAATGTGTGCATGGGCATTTCCTACCTATAAAATATCTTCTAGTTTCTACTGGATCAAATGATATAAAATTTATAACCTGGATGCGCGACCCAGTTGATAGAATGATATCCCATTATAATTTTTGGCAGAGAAGTTATGATCCGAATACATCAATGCCACATCATAAAAAAGTTATTGAAGAAGAATGGACATTGGAGCAGTTTTGCTTAAGTCCACAATTCAGAAATCTGTATAGTCAATACCTGTGGGCTTTCCCTTTGCGATACTTTGACTTTATAGGGATTACAGAACACTTTGAGGAAGATTTAGCATATTTTTCAGAGAATTACCTGTCTGGAATGTTAAATCACTATCAAATAAATACTGCTAATACTAAAACCACAAAAAGCTCAATTGATTCAACCCTCCGTAAGAAAATTGAAAATTATCATAATATGGATATGGATTTGTATAAACGAGCATTGAATCTAAGGTTAACAAGGCAAAGCACACGGACGCAGTAAACTGCGCAGGTGTTTGAGGCGTTAACTCCGATAAGATCTTCATAAACATGATTGAAGAAGAAAAAATAAACTTTCTAGTAGTAGGCGCTCAGAAATCAGGGACTTCCGCCTTAGACAAGTATCTGCGTGAACACTCTGAAATAGAGATGGCCCCTGTAAAAGAGGTTCACTATTTTGACAATGAAGACAACTTCAAAGATACAGCCAACTATGAGGCTTATCACAAAAACTTTACCTCTGGTCACTCTAGAATTAAGGGTGAGTGCACACCTATTTATATGTATTGGCATCCTTCTATAAAGCGTATATTTGAATACAACCCGAAAATTAAAATTATTGTAATTCTTAGAAACCCAATAGAACGGGCTTACTCGCACTGGAACATGGAGCGCGATAGGAAGGCGGATACCGTTAATTTTACAACAGCAATTAAACAAGAGGCCATTAGGTGTCGAGAGGCTCTACCTTTTCAACACCGAATATTTTCATATACTGATAGAGGTTTCTACTCAAAACAAATAAGGCATATTTGGCGATTTTTTTCTAAAGAGCAGACTCTTTTTATTAAACATGATGATCTAAAAAATGAACCTCATCAGGTTTTAGAAGAGCTAAGTAATTTTCTAGGTATCTCAGAATTTAGTAAAGTTAAAGAAAAGGATGTGTACTCAAGACCATACATAGGAAAGTTATCAGATGATGACTATCAGTATCTGAGTGATCTGTATTTTAATGAAATCAAAGAAATCGAGACGATTTTAAATTGGGATTGCTCAGATTGGAAATCTACATGAGTTAACAAGTTGCTGCAATGGATCAAAAAGAGCTTCGCTTTTTTCAACCATTGTGAAACCCTAGGGGTCAAATCTTTTTACAATACTATTAAACTTAGACCCTGCGAGATAACTCCCAATAAACATAGGTGGCAATGATATGACTATCCAAGATAATCTATCGAACCTAAAAAATCCTACCAAAACGATAATTACAGTCAGTGCAGAAATTGCATAGCAATACTGGGTGTATTTTCTTCTGGAAATGAGGCCTAAATTTCGAATAATAATGATGCTAAAAATCATCACTATAAGCAGTGCTGGGGTAAATGATGAAAAGATAAAATATTTTGGCACTTCTTTTAAATCAGACACCAGAGAATCAACCAGCGAATACTCTATATTTATGGTCGAAGACAAATAGGGCGAAAACACGAGCAGCAAGCTAATACCTGCCAATGCCATAAATATTTCACTAAGGTAAGATTTCATGTCAAAAATTAGGGGCCAATCTATTTGGTTATTGAGTGAGTTTACTAACTACTATTCGCCCACTTAAAAACGAGGCAATACATCTAAGGTTATTTGACCATCATTGATGGCAACTGACTTCACGGTCATTAAACTGATTGCGAGGCTTTTAGACGTCAGTAGATCTACAGGCACACCCACGTCACTTAAAAACTTGTCGGATAATGCCAGGCTGCCAATTTTTATTGAGTAATCATCGCCTATTGCCAATTCACCATTGCGTGCAATTGGAACACCCTTAATGGCCACAAATACGCGTGACTCATTGAGTAACGGTAGGGCGTCTAGGGCCCTTTCGACCTTCGCTTTTGCACGCGCATCGAGATTTGAGATCTTCTTTAAATTAAACACAATGCCTAGTTCAATTGCGTCATCACTGATTTGCGCGTTGATCCCGTCACTGACACTTAATAGCCGCTTACCATCTCGGCTAGATTGCAAGCTGGCTTGAAACAAGGCACTAAACTCAGCCTCGCTGAAAGTAACTTGGCCTGTCATTACGTCAGCAAACTTATCACCCAGAAACTTACTGGCGCCCTGTTGTTGAATTTGCTCAAGCAGTTTTTGCGAGGCCTGTTGCTCAATAGGCGAATCTGACTGATACCAATCTGGCAAAGTTTGGGCCGAGTACCATGCAAAACCCAAGGCGGCAAGCGCCATCAAAACTATCAACATTAAAAATCTAAACATGTTTTATTATCACTTAGCTAACTTGCTAATATTTATTGCGTTGGCGCCTTGCGGCGGTTTGGGCCCGTAATGCCTGACGCCTTTTTTAACCATTTATAGCTTGGCTCAGTTGGCGGTGAAACTGAGTTAAAACTAGGGCTTTGAGTAGACGTGGTCATTGGTATGTCCGAC
>JBLIBL010000179.1:0-5735 GCA_047633355.1 Polaribacter sp. | reverse complement strand
ACCCCTATTTATACGGCTGATAACGAACTTTTTGGCTCAATAACAATAGAAGTTGATTTTTCTTTATTTATTGAACGGCTTAAGGAAAATGCCTTAGAAAAATTTACTTTTTATCTTGCTAATTCAGCGGGTGATTTTATTTATTTTCCAGCCGATCAAAAAGTTGATAAAAACAATATCAAGGTGATTGAAAAGTTTCCGTCGCTGAGTGTTATTTTTTCCTCAATACTCACTAGCGATAAGCTAGTGCAAGATAAAGAGATAGATGTTGATAATAAATTAGCCTATTACTCTACTGTTCAGTTTGCCGAATTTGGCCAAGTAAATCCATTACACTTAGTTATTGAAAATAAAAGTAATATTTATCTGCAATCATTAGAAAGTATGAAAAACCGGGCAATATTATTTAGCTTTATCTTAGCCATATTAAGTCTAGTGTTTTGTATTATGGCGTCTAAGCGGATAACACGTGCTTTGTTGTTGATGACTAAAGGTGTTGCCCAATATGAAGAGCAGGGTGTTATCGGTAAGTTACCGGTGCAAGAAAATGATGAAATTGGCGCTTTAGCAAGAAGTTTTAAAAATTTATTAATGCAAATAGAGCAAAAGTCGATTGTCCAAAAAAGTGAAACAATACGTGCAGAAGATGCGTTAGCAAAGCTTTATTCTATTTTAAACTCAATTGCTGATGGTGTTATAAATATTGACGGGAAAGGTAATATTCTCGCTTTTAATCATGCGGCTGAAAAAATATTTGGCTATCAAACCAATGAGGTCCTTGGTAAAAACGCACTATTTCTAGTGCCCGTAGATAATACTATTAACCCAGTGGACGAATTTAAACGTTTTTTACAACATACTTCAAGTGAAGTAAAAGGCCGCACCCTTGAACTGACAGCATTAAGAAAAAATGGCGAAAAGTTCTTTATGCATTTAAGTGTTAGTAAAATAAATATTTCTGGTGATGTTGTTTTTACCGGATTAATACGTGATATCACTGAAAACAAGTTGTTGGCAGCAGAAAGTATCCGCAGTATTGAAGAAGCTAAAGATATGGCATGGCGTTTAAATTTTGCCTTGTCAGCCCCAAGAATAGGCGTTTGGGACTATGATATTCAAACAGGGCTAAGTCTTTGGGACAGTCGAATGTATGAATTATTTGGCTATGATAAAGACTCAATAGTACCTACAGAAAAAATTTGGCGAACAGCTATACACATAGACGATCTAAAATTTGTGGAAGAACAATTTATCCGTGAAGTTAAGAAAGGCATAGTAATTAATTTTGAATATCGTATCAATTTGCCAGATGGAACTATTCGATATATTGAAACACATAGTCAAATGGTTAATCATAAAGATCAAAAAAACTTCAGAGTGGTGGGAACTCATCGTGATATAACCGAGCAAAAAAACTTAGGTACTTTAAAACAGGACGCTTTAGATATGGCAGAGCACGCTCTGTTGCTGCGCTCGCAGTTTCTTGCAAGTATGAGTCATGAAATACGTACCCCGATGAATGGCGTCTTAGGGATGTTAGGTTTACTTCAGCAAAGTAATATCAATAAACAACAAGCTCATCATTTGCAATTAGCCAGTTCAAGTGCGCAATCTTTATTATCTTTGATTAATGATATTTTGGACTTTTCAAAAATAGAGGCAGGAAAACTAGAACTTGAAATACTTGATTTTGATATTCGAAGTCAGCTTGGCGACTTTGCTGAGTCGATGGCGATAAAAGCGCAGGAAAAAGGCTTGGAATTGATACTGGATGTTTGCGGTGTTGAACAATCTTTAGTTAAGGGTGACCCTAGTCGTTTACGGCAAATACTGTCAAATTTAGTCAGTAATTCAATAAAATTTACCGAGACCGGTGAAGTACTCATTAAAGCCTCGATTAAGAAACATCAACATCAGTTGCAATTAACATGCAGCATATCAGACACGGGTATTGGTATTCCTGAAAATAAAATGATTACATTGTTTGATTCTTTTACCCAAGTAGACGCCTCTACTACACGAAAATATGGAGGTACAGGCTTAGGTTTGGCCATTGTTAAACAATTAGCCCAACTGATGTCAGGGGATATTAGCGTAACAAGTGCCGAAGGTCAGGGCAGTGTGTTTACTTTTACCATACTACTTAACGAAAGTGATAATTCTCAAACAGTCATGCCTCAGGTAGACATAAAAGGTAAGCAAATACTAATAGTTGATGATAACGCGACAAATTTGGCGGTATTAAAAGGACAGTTAGCTATTTGGGGGGCAGAGGTTACGCAAGCAAAGGATGGCGCTTGTGCTCTCGATCAGGTTGATAATCACCCGGTTGATTTTTTTGATGCTGCAATTCTTGATATGCAAATGCCTGGCATGGACGGCGTTACTTTAGGTGAGCGCTTGAAGGGGCATCGACATACACAAAAAACTAAACTTATTATGATGACGTCGATGAGTGATCGAGGAGATGCTAACTTTTTTGAACAACTCGGCTTTTCTGCGTATTTCCCCAAGCCAGCAACAACCGCAGATTTATTTGCTACGTTAAGTCTTGTTTTAGACGAAGAAGGCACTTTGAATGTCAATAAACCCTTTGTTACCCAACATAACGTGCATAAGTTAAAACATTCAAATGCTAATCGCGTCATTGCCAAAAAAACCCGCATTTTATTGGTTGAAGATAACCGTATTAACCAAGTGGTCATTTTAGGCGTACTAGCCAATATTGGTTTGTCAGCTGATGTTGCTGGTAATGGTATCGAAGCCCTGGCTGCTTTAGATTCTTCACCAGACGATGCTCCCTACCAAATCATTATTATGGACTGTCAAATGCCTGAAATGGACGGCTACGATGCAACAAAAGCAATAAGGGCAGGAAAGGCTGGTGTTGTTCATCGTAACATTCCAATTATTGCCATGACTGCCAATGCGATGAAAGGTGATAAAGAAAAATGTTTAGCGGCAGGCATGAGTGATTACGCGACTAAACCGGTAGATACCGATATTTTACTTAAAAAAATATCGGCATGGGTTGGACTAGATAGCTTTGAAACCGTGTCTGATGATAACAGTAACGTGATTGCAGAGCCCCTAACCCAGACTAGCCATAGTGATAACTCCAAAAGTAGTCATTCAAAGACAAATGAAGATATCATTTGGGATAAAACAGGTTTTTTAAAGCGTATTAGAAATAATGACAAATTAAGTAAACAGCTTATCAGTTTATTTATCGAGGATATGCCGGCGCTTAAAAATGAGTTAGTTATCGCTATGGAAAATAAATTATTTGATGATATTATAGCTTTAGCACATAAAGTTAGTGGTTCGTCAAAAAATTTAGGTGGCATTAACCTTGGAAAATTAACGCGACAAATTGAACAATCGGCTAGAATAAAAAATAGCGTTGAATTGTTATCGCTTCAAAATGATTTATCAAGGGAATATGATTTGTTAATTAATATCTTACAAAAACACCTAACAGCTAAAGATGACGAATAAGCCTTCCAATGGGAATAAACTATGAATACAAAGAAAAAATATAACATTCTCGCTGTTGATGACGCTAAAGATACGCTCATGCTATTAGAGTTTGATTTAGGTGAAGAAGGTTATAATGTGTTTACCGCCGAATCTGGAGAAAAAGCCTTAGAGGTTTTAGAAGAGCAAGCGATAGACCTCATTTTATTAGATATGTATATGCCGGGTATCTCAGGCTTAGAGATGTTACACAAATTAAAAACTCACCCCATTATTTTCAATACGCCGGTCATTATGTTATCGGCTTCAGATGATGAAGATCAAATTGTTGCTGCTCTAGAATTTGGCGCCGATGACTACGTAACTAAACCTTATATTCCAAAAGTGTTACTGGCTAGAATACGAACCTCGCTGCGGCTTTTAGAGAAAACTTTAGAGCTAGAGTCGCTGGCTAAAACAGACTTTTTAACCGGCATTCGTAACAGAGGCGCTTTTGAAGATTTAGCGGGTAAAGCGATTAGCCAAGCAAAACGCACTAATAAACCGCTTGCTGTGGCGATGCTCGATATAGATTTTTTTAAAGCGGTTAACGATAATTATGGCCATGATGCCGGTGATAAAGTCCTAGTTGAATTTGCTGATATCATCTGCGATTGTTTTCGAGATAATGACATTATTGGTCGAGTTGGCGGCGAAGAATTTGCGATATGTATGGCAAATACCTCTGCAGAGAATGCGCTCATTGCCTGTGAACGCTTAAGAGAAAGAGTAGAACATAGTAAAATATATATTGATGATAGCAAAGATGAAAAGGTGTCTGTAACAGTCAGTATTGGCTTATCATTAGGCAAGGACGATGAGATGAACTTAGAAGGCTTGTTAAAAGAAGCTGATCTTAGCCTATATGAAGCAAAGCACAGTGGTAGAAATAAAGTGAAGGTGCATCAAGAATCAACTACGGTTGCCGCTGAGGGTATTATCGATGAGTTACCGGTGACCAGTGAAGACGAATATCCAGGTATTGATGCTGAAATAGGTATTGGTAATGTGCTTGGAGATGAAGACCTTTTTGCTGAAATACTGGTGATGTTTTATGAAGACCATTCAAAAGACAGTGAAAAGATTCAACAAGCGATCAGTACTGATGATCAAACTGCTTGTAAACACTTAGTACATACCTTAAAAGGTGTTTCTTGCTCAGTAGGAGCTATGCAACTGTTTGAATTGACTAAAGCGCTAGATGAAGCGGTAAGTGTCGAAGATACTGCGCGTTATCAACAATTTTATCAACCGGTTGCCGCAGAGTTAACTAAGGTTTTAGGCGGTATAGAAGTTAGGTTAAGCGCTCAATTATAAGTATAAGATTAATAGATGTTGATGATGAGTGACGGGTATATTTGTCGCTCAACATCTATACGCGTTGATTCTCCAATGTTTAAAGACCCGTTAGTAATCCTAGTATTAGTTATTCAACGATAAGTTTGATGTCACTCTTTGGCACACAACAGCAAGAGAGCACTTCTCCATCGCCAATAAAAGCGAGTGGCTCTCCTTGAGGGTAGCTAATTTCGCCTTCAACTAAGGTTACTCGACACGCCCCACAAAAACCGTCACGACAGTGATAATGCACTTCCACATTAGCCTTTTCTAAACACTCTAGTAAACTTTTATCGTTGGCTTGAAAGGTAATGGTTTTATTATCGACAAAAATACGATGAGCTTTCTTACTTTCAGACAATTTTTGCGGGCACATAGTCATATCATTAGCACTTTTCATTTAAAAAGGCTTAAACGCAAAATGTGCTAATGATGTGATAAGAAAGCATGATAATCGCTTCTTTATCTGGAGGTTAAAACCATTAAAGGTCAAAGCCATCAAAATCATCACTTGATACAGAAGAGTCGACTTGACCAACTAAGTAACTCGATATCTCTGTTTCTTGTGGAGCGACCTGAACATTGTCTGATACTAAGTAAGCATTCATCCATGGTAATGGGTTACTTTTTATATCAAAGGGTGCATCAAAACCAATAGCCGTTAAGCGTTGATTACTAATGTACTCAATATATTGATTTAATATTGCCGCATTCAAGCCAATCATTGAACCGTCTTTGAATAGGTACTGAGCCCATTCTTTTTCTTGTTCAACAACATCAAGAAATATCTGTAATCCTTGCTCTTTCATTTCTTGAGAAATGATTTTCATTTCAGGATCATCTCTACCGGATAACCAGTTATTTAAAATATGTTGAGTACC
>JBLIBL010000178.1:0-5752 GCA_047633355.1 Polaribacter sp. | reverse complement strand
AAGTGCAGGGCCAATTATCTCACCAAAAAACTGAGATATACTGTCTTATCTACAAACTACAGTCACTCAGTATTCAATCGGCTTTAATCTAATCTGAACAGTCGTTGAAACCGAAATTGGACAAATAACAACTCCATATCCATTAGTGATTAACTAACTATAGAACAGGCCTTAATAATCGAATTAAAGTAACGTATACATGGATTAATGAGTCGACGTTCAGTATTAAAATAAGTTTGGTTTGTAGACAAACGATTTAATTTACCAGCACTTGAATAGTTAAAAATGTTCCATTACAACGCGAGGTAATGGTTGCAAAAAGTCGGTTGTTGGCTCGCGTTATATTTCTTCACAACAATTTTAAACTAGCTGCGCCTACTCTTATCGGCATCTATGAAGCCGATAAGAGTAGCGTCATTTTTCCAAATGGGACAACAAAAACCATACTTAAATGTTTAAATATCAGAAGTCTGAGTGTTGTATGGCTCAAATAAGGACAAATCCAGTAAGTTCATTTCTTTTCTGTTTCAGGTTAAAGTTAAGATTGACGAAAAACTTGCAGACAGTTGTACTTTTTTTAAAAGAAATTAGATTACGTTTCTTCAATGCACCCCTTTTAGTAATATTAGAGCCGGCTTGAATCAGATCATTTGCGTTGAGAGCTAAAAAAACATCTGTAATAATCAAAACTGAAGTTATTACAGATAAATACTATTGTTTATAGTTGAACGAAAAAATCAGCTTTTAGAATAGCTTACTTTTTTGTGCAATTTTCATCGTCACGACTAGATAAACAAGAATGCACCATTGACGTGCGAAGGTATTGATTTTGTTAGGTTCAAAATACTAAGTAAACAAGTCAAATAAGAAATTAATTATAAAATTGGTTTTTAAGTAATTGATTTAAAAAAGTTATTATCATCAACTGAGTTATCTCACTGGCTGTTAACAATTTTGAAATAAATTGCTGTCACAATGATTCATGAACTTAAATGATAAGATGAATACTGAAATTAAAGCAATCTATGCTATTGATTAGCTTATGTCACAAGTAGTGTGAGCCTAGAAACTATTTTGGGTCGCGCTCAAACTCAACTTGTGCAAAAAAACTAGCCGTGTTTTGAAGTATCGCATTGGCTCGTTTTAATTCGGTATTTTCTTGTTCAAGCTCCTTTAGCCGCAGAAAGTCTGCAAATAAAATATTACTATGTTTTTTGGCAACAGCATGTTTTTTAAACAATACAAACTTCCATTGAAACAAGGAAATGAAATATCTCAAGCTACTTTACTTTCGAAAAAGTTACTGATATTTCTTACCATTGCTTTTAAAGTTTTTGGCTGGACTACATAGGTTCCACGAGTCGGAATTTTGTATAAAACATTCTCAGATACCAGATTCTCAACCGATTTACGCATAGTCATGTATGACACACCGTATACTTTAGCGAGTACTCTTTCGCCTGGAATTTTATCGGCCATTTCACCACATCGAATGGCTTCTTTAATTTTGTTTTTGACAACTAGATATTTTGGAGTTGTGTTGTTCATATCAGCGATATCCTCAAATTATAAGTTGGGCAGCACGACTAAAGTCACTTTATTAAACCAGTTTCCGTTGCGCTTTGAGATTCTAATACTAGAAAGATCTCACGTGCGTAACAAACCATTAATTATTAACTACCAGTTAAGCAACGGTTAACCGAAATCTAATGATCGAAAATCTCCCATTTAGTGCATTACGTGTTTTTGAAAGTGCAGCCAGGCATCTGAGTTTCAAGCGAGCGGCGGAAGAGCTTTTTATTACGCCGGCTGCGGTCAGTCAGCAAATAAAAGGGTTAGAGCATCAGCTCGGTATAAAACTCTTTAACCGCCATAATCGTGGCTTATCCCTGACCGATAATGCAAAGAAAGGGCTGCCCGCACTAACACAAGGCTTTGATCATTTGCTTGAGTCAGTCAGGCGTATTCGAAGTGCTAATGAAGAGTCCAAGCTGACGGTCTGGATGGCACCTTCTTTTGCCGCCAAATGGTTTATTCCCCGGCTACATCGATTTTCCGATGCGCATACCGATATTGATCTGAATATTTCTGCCAGCCCAAGTCTAGTCGATTCAACAGCCGCTAAAAACACCATACCAGCAGAAAATTTCCGTCGTGACGGTGTCGATATCGCGATTCGTTTTGGCAAGGGTGATTATCCCGGGTGCCGTGTCGTTAAGCTTTTTTCAGTATCAGCAATACCACTCTGTAGTCCTAAGTTGATGCAGGGTGATCATCCGCTTCGCTCGCCAGAAGACTTGCAGTTTCATACATTGCTTCATGATGACACTAAATACGAGGGTCGACCCGACTGGAAGACCTGGCTCAAGGCGGCCAAAGTAAAAAACATTGATTCGTCGCGGGGCGTACATTTCAATCATGGAAACCTTGCAATCAACGCCGCTGTCGATGGTCAGGGTGTGGTTCTCAGTATGCAATCGCTAGCGTCTGACGATATTGCTGCTGGTCGCCTGGTGGTTCCTTTTGATATGGCACTGCCACTAGAATATGCCTATTACTTGATTACCCTCGAAGAATCTTCCGATAGTTCTCGCACAGCGGCTTTTCGTGACTGGTTGATTGAAGAAGGTCGTCAGGAGGAAAACTCAAATAGTAAAGATTAATATCTTGCCGCTCACCCTCCTCCAAAAAGGATTAAATGAACATTAATTTTTTGCAACTCTAGCCTGTCGCTTAGAACTAGAACGAATGTTTTCACATTGCGCTAAGGTTTATATTTTTCGTTACACCAGCCGCATTTGTTTCAAAGGGTTTTACCTTTTCCTGCACCTGAATTTCGGTCTCAACATGTGGATCAGTTAATAGCATCAGTTTGTTTGCGATGATCAGCGATTGCGACCGGAATTCGCGTCGATATATCACCCACAAAACAATCGCGATCGAAGCAATAAAAAACCAAGTATTAAGCCACCAACCAAGCAATGCCAGAGCAAAAAAATTGGCGCGTAAACCTTGATTAAAATGTTGAGCAAATAGCCCCGTCATTTTCCCTAGTTCGATTGCGTATTGATTACTTATGTCACGGTTTTCAAAGGGTAATGCGTTAAACAATACGCAACTATAGTTGGCCAAACGCATGGCCCAAATAAACTTAACGAAAGCACAGATAAAGGCACAAATCAGCGAGACAATTTTTAGTTCCCACAGACCTTGAGTGGTCGGGCTTACAAACGGTAAAGCTGTCATGGCCTCTATTGCCTTTTCTGAAGCACCCAGAGATGCAATCAGTCCACCGATAATCAAAATAGCGGTCGATGCAAAAAAGACGGCACTATGAACAAAATGCCCCATGACGATGACATCAGGCATGCGTAACTCACGTCTGAGCATGTCACGCATCCAGCGTCCACGGTGAACATTCATGACTTTGGGTAAGCTATTTTTAGACCAACGACTAAAGTCAGCAAACCAGGTATAAGCCGACCAAACTAAAATCAGTAGCGCTAGTGCTAGCCAGTCAAAAATCGGTATGTTGTAGAAAGACATCTTTGCCTGCTCTCGAGCCGACCTTAAGTCGACAAAATTATTGGTAATTAGTGAGCAATAATACTAAGAAGGTCTGGCGCTGATAACAAACGAGAAATGGTTAACTGCGAGTTAAGGCTGGATTGTGCGAAAAGCCAAATGAATGAAGATGCCTTCAAGAGAAACTAAGTAGACATTTGTTGATATAATACTTTTAGAAAAGCCTTAATACCGGTATTTTTATCCAGTATCAAAACTATTTCAGACGCCCATCAACCTATTTACGAACGTCTGTAATAGTGATATTGAAGGGTGTTTTTTCAATTCTTGCCCTTTAAATTTATACTTTTCATTTCCAAATATTAAAGATTTAACTCGCCCAGCACTACCCATTTAATTAATGATCCTTACTAATTTTTCTCTAGCACGAAAAGGATATACTTTTTCTCTTGTCCAAATTTTGTAGGATCAATTGAAGCTTGTTCTTTTGCAAATTTCTTTTCAATAGAACCTCTAAGGCGTTCAGTTAAGTAATACAACCATGCTCTTTTGAACCGTAACTTTTCATAGAAAAAATGTTTTATTGGCAACACAAAACGCTCTAAATACATATTTGCAAACTTAAGTGTTGGCAGTGTATTCGCTGTAATATCTTGTTCGTAAACAACTTTCCAGTCATTTTTATCTACTTGCGCAATAAAGTCTGCTAATAAGTGAGAGCTTTTACTAATCCCATTATCTTTAATTCTAAAGTAATCTACGATAACCCAACGTCCACCTGGCAATAGAATCTTGTCCAAAATAGCAAAAGCATCCAGTAAGGGAATATATTGTAGAGATTCCGAGTTAATCACCGTCCCCACTTTATCATTTCCTTGATAATCTTCGAAACGACAATTATGACTGGTTAAATACGGTTGGTTTTGATTGATATATTCGATTTGATTTTTGTTTGGCGTCAACACTTCAACCTTCAAATTTTTATCATGCATCATTTGAGCTAGCCCCCCCATACCACATCCAACATCAAGGACTGTATTTTCGACGTCTTTTACCTGCTTGATGATGTTATTCGCATAATTTTCTTGCGCATCCTCCAGAATTTTTAATGAGATATCTTCTGGCTTAATGTCTGGGTCTTCAAAATACCCATAATGCAACATGTTGTTTTTTAAAATTTTGGAGTACAAAAATAATTCTAAATCATACTGAGATTTATCAAATTTAACGATAGTTCTATGATATTGATAGGCTCTGAACCATTCAAAAGGGTTTAAAAAGGGAGTGAAATTGCTCATATTAAATACTAGCTAGTTATGAATACAAGGTGATAAAACCTCTATAATCTTGAAAAGGCGCAACGTTGCCTTAAATGGAATTTTTAATAAAACTGGACCAACGTTAATTTATTTTTATTAGCTTAACTAAAATTTTAGCATTTTAACAATCTGGATAAAAGAAGTTGTCAATTAATAAGGGGCTTTAAATACCACAATAATTAACCCTCTATTTTTTCGAACCATCAAATTTAACCAAAAGCCATAAACGGTCAAAAAACCGACCCGGTAATTAGATTTAGGCAGTATTGTGATGAGTCTCTATAATGATGTTTTTATCACTGCCGCCTTAAACTTTTAAATCAGAAACACCAACAATACAGGCAGCGAGATGACCGAAACCGCGGTAGAAACCACGACCAGTCCAGCCACTGTTTCAGAGTCTGCACCGTATTTCTCCGCTAGCAAATAGGATGTTACTGCCACCGGCGTCGTCAGTTGCAAGATTAGAACCGCCATAGCAATCGGGCTCAATTCAAAATAGAGCCCAACCCCAGTCGCAATGGTCGCACAAGATATTACTTTCACTATCGCTAGAACCAACGGGCGCATAAACCGCCTCGCATCAATACGCCCTAACGCTACACCGAGCGTAATCAACATTAAAGGGATTGCCATCTGCCCTGCCAGTTGAAGCGTATTGGTGAGCCAGATCGGTGTTTGCCAACCGTTATAGAGAAACAGTGCGCCGAGAAGCGCACCATACACAGAAGGCTCTTTTAAAACCTTGATGCCTGCCCCTCGACCAGACACCATCCAGATACCAAGTGAAAACGAGTACACCATCATCACCGCAAACACGATCACGGCGAAACTCAAACCCGCTTCGCCAAATGCAAACAAAGCCAGCGGCAACCCTAAATTTCCGGTATTACCAAAAATAAGCGGAT
>JBLIBL010000177.1:0-5763 GCA_047633355.1 Polaribacter sp. | reverse complement strand
AGCGCAAATGCTGGTTTTATGACAGTGACTGCTGATGGTGGTTTTGCTTCAGCTCTTACAGGTACTGATGCAGTAGGAAGTGTAGATAGTGATGCTGAATGGATTGGTGCTGGTACTTCTATAGATCTCAATGGAGACAACCCAGGCGGTACTGCCACTGTATACGAAGGTGTTCAATGGGGTGGGAATGGAGCATATAGCTCTTTAGTATTAACTGACTTTGCTCCTGAAATTGATCTTTTAGGCACTAATTATCTGTTATCTTCTTTAACTCATAATAATTTCCGTATTAGCGCAGACTTTGACTGGTTGACTTATGCAAATATTCTTGGACATATTTCATTCTCAAGTACAAGTACTGGTGGTATAGCGAATGGATTTGGCTCTTCAACTGTTGTAGATGACTTTACAGCCGATGCTGTATCTTTGTTCAATATTGAATTTAATGAAACCTTTAATAGAACTAATCCAGATGATTGTTCGAATGTAGATGAAGATGGTGTTGCAGGTGGCGGCAACCATACATTTATTACTGGTTGTGATGATTACTTTGATTACACAATAGACAATCCAGAACCATTACCTGATTCAATGCCATTTGGCGTACCTTTTTATATTGACGGTTCGCATTATGCTTTAACTATCTTTGCATCATTAGATTCAGACGGTAGCACTTTATTACCATCGGGACGCTTTTGGACGGAAGAAAACAAGTCTACAACAATCTATACTTTTGCACGTTTAACTGAAGTTCCAGAACCTTCAATTATTGCATTATTTGGCTTAGCGGCAATAGGTCTAGGTTTATCAAGAAAACGTAAAAACAAATTAGTAATAGCTTAGTAATACCCTATTATAATATCGCCATTTGCCTATGTTAATGGCGATATTATAAGAGATAACAACATGACTTATAATATTCATCTAATAAGTATACTTAAACATCCAGTTCTATAACTTATGTCTTTTTTCTATCCTTTTACATTTCTATTAACTCTTTTAATTCTAAATATCCTTTTATACAATAAACATAGTTCATCAACAAAAATGATAAAACGCTCTATAATTTTATCCGCATTAATCTATATTACATCAACCCCTTTAGTAGCAAACATATCAATGAAAATGCTGCTATCAAAGACTAGTTTTGAATATTGCAACGAAAAACTATCAACAGGAATACTGTTAGCTGGGGGGCTAACTAAGGATGCCGATTCTAAAATGGATTGGAGTGCATTAAATGGAGAATCCCTTAAAAGGACGATCTACTTAGCATCTAAAATTGATAATTATAACCTTAAAACTATCATTATTTCTGGGGGTTCCGGAGGGAAAGTAAAAGAAGCCGATATCATGGCAAACCTACTTATGTCATTCTCTGAATTTCAATCAATTAATATAATCGTTGATAACTTATCAAAAAACACTAGCGAAGTATTAACCTTTTTAAAAAAAATAAACATATCAACTTTAGAACCCATGCTTTTAATAACGTCAGATTGGCATATGCCAAGAGCACAAGCGATATATAACAAAACAATTAGAACATGTCCGCTACCAAGTGGAAGTAGCTACATCCCGTTTGGATTCCCTGGCTGGTTTATTCCTCAACAAAGTGCAATATTGAAGTTAGAACAAGTTTGGCATGAATTAATAGGTATCATTTATGCAAACTCCATTCCCTCAAAAAAATAACCCTTTCCCCCCTATTAAATTGCTGGTATATGAGCGTAAAAAAATCTAAAATCAATAACATAAAAAATTACATTTGAGTGTTATCATGGATCGAAGCAAAAATAACTTCTTTATACTACTAATTATTTCTTTTTCAATTTTCGCTTGCTCTCCTCAAAAATCACCTGAGCAATTACTTTCTGAAGCCGAAGCGCAAATCAGCAACCAAAAGCATTCATTAGCAATAATAACGCTAAAAAACATACTAAAATCAAACCCCAAAATGGCTAAAGCTAGATACGCTTTAGCTGAAGCATATTTTTTAGTTGGACAATTACAAAGTGCAGAAAAAGAAATAAATAGAGCGATTGAATATGGATACTCGATTAATATTGCAAAGCTTTTCTTAGCAAAAATTTACTCAGAACAGTCAGAGAATGATGACGTGATAGAAATATTAGAGACTTTGTCATTTGAAGACAAAGATCTTGAAAGCGTTAAGTTACTTCTTCTCGGTAAAGCATTTCTCGGTCGGGGAGATATCGGTAAAGCCAGTGAATTTATTTTCTTAGTAGATGAAATTACTCCTAATTCAGGGAATTCATATTACGGTAAAGCATTATTAGCCGTTATGAACAAAAACTATATTAAAGCGATAGAGTTAATTGATTTATCATTAAAAATCCAACCACTAAATAACGATGGATGGTTAATTAAAGCCAAGCTATCAGAAAACGATGGTAACTTTCCAGAAGCAGAGCTTGCTTATAAGCATTATTTAAAGAGCAGACCTTCAAATAATGACGTGAAATTATTATTGGCTCATGCATATATTCAGCAAAAGAAAACAGCAGATGCTGAGTCATTATTAGACTCATTATTAAAACTGAATACTCAGCACCCAACAACTAATTTATTAAAGGCAAAGCTTAGTTATATATCGAAAGATTATAAAAAAGTGAAACTACATTCCGAAACTGTATTAATTAACCAACCTAACCAACCTCTCGCATTGTTTTTATCAGGGTTTAGCAATTACTTTTTAAATAATTATGAGCAAGCATACTCCCATTTAAAAAAAATAACTCCTGTAATACCTGAAGAGCACGATGCCCATAAAATATTAATGCTAACAATGGCACAACTAAAATTAACTGATGAATTGAGTGAATACATTAACAGTTATGACAGTTTTGATAAAGACGACAGTTCACTACTTAATACATTGGCGTCAGAATTAACCAAACAGGGGGATATTGATAGTGCTGAAAATATCTTTAAAAAAGTAACTGAGCTTAAACCAGATGATGTAGATGCGAAAAAAAGATTGGGAATAACTAGAATGTTTAATAATAACATTCAGGGATTAATTGATTTAGAAGAAATTTATACCCTAAATTCGAGTGATGAAACAGTATCAAGAATTCTAGCTTATACATACTATAAGCAAAAAAATTATACAAAAGCATCAGAAGCAATAAACGCACTGTTAATCAAGATTCCAGAAGATATCGATGGTCTGTTACTTAAAGCAAAGATTGAATATGTCGATGGGAAAATAGAAAATAGTAGTGAAACTATTGGTTTTGCATTCAATCTAGCTCCAAACAATCCTAAAGTTCTATTAATTGTAGCAGAAGATAATATAAAGAAAAAAAATTACAATAAAGCTGAAGAGGTATTAAAAAAGATAATTAGTATCAATCAAAATATCAAAAACTCTTATAAATATCTCCATCTGATAAGTAAAATCAGAAATCAGTCTTCTGATTTTTTCAATTATCTCAAAGAAGTAGTTAAAAAACATAATGAAGCTTTGTGGCCAAAAATATTTCTAGCGCAGGAAGCTATAGCTAAAAAAGATGCTGATGTAGCCATTAAGATCCTACCAACCTTTCAAAAAGACGATCTATTACCAGAAGCCTATTATTCAACTATGCTAGATAGTTACTCTATGTTGGGCAATGAAAATAAAGTTAATGAGATCGCAAGCTTCTGGCAGAGCATAAATTCAGCAAGTGTCATTGCATACTTAAAACACATTGAAATTTTAGAAAAAAAATCAGATATCACACAAGCACTGGAGATTACCAATAGAGGTATTTCAAAAGTAAATAATGATACTGATAAATTAAGGTTATCATTACTGAAAGCTAGGTACTCTTTACAGTTAGGTTTTATAACAGAAGCTCAAGCTACAATTGAATTTTTGGTAGGAAAAATCCCTAATAACTTTTTAGTACTACAATTATCAGGTCATTTAGCGTTATTAAAAGGTGATTTAGATACGGCTATCGAACAACTTAAACTTTCATATAATACTCAACCTAATATTATAGCTGCGATACTGTTGACTAATGTGTACAAAAAGAAAGGGCAATCAAAAGAACTTATCGATTTTCTAGAAAATTTAAGTGAAGGTATATTTAAAACAACTCAAATACAAACAGTTTTAGCTGAAGCGTACATATCGAGTTCACCCAAGAAATCCATATCAATTTACACTTCATTATTACAAAATACTCCTAACAACATATTAGTATTAAATAACTTAGCCTGGTTATTGGTTGAAGAAAGAGATTATGAAAAAGCACTTAAACATGCGATTAAAGCACAAGAATTAGCCCCTAAAAATCCGGATGTTTTAGATACTTTAGGTATCATATTTCTTAAAAAAGATAATGTGGCGAAAGCTATTGAAGTCTTCGAAGAAGCGGTCAATTATAGTAAGCAACCCATGCTCTTAATTCATTACTCCAAAGCATTATTGGCAAATGGTCAAAAAGAAAAAGCTGATGCAGTTATAAATGAATTGTCTAGCTCAGACAAAGTGAAATATGCCGTTGAAATTAAATCAGATAATAAAACAAACTAATTAAAATCTAAAGTGTCGTTAATAGATAAAGGAAACCAAGTGATTAAGATTCTAATTTTAACTGATTCATTTATTGGCGGCGCTGGTGGTAGTGAAAAGCACATAAAAGACTTACTACAAGATTTGTCAAAAGTAGAATACCAAGTTGATATTGTACAGTTATCAAATACCCTACGAATTCCTTTTCCGGAAGGAACAAAACTTGAAAATAGAACATATCACCACATACCTGTTAAACGAGTATATGGAATTACAGGGCTCCTTGCACTAAAAAAGCTAACTCACCTAGTGAAAAGTAAGCAGATAGACATTACTTTATCTTTTCATGAAATGTCTGACATTTTAAATGCGCTAATTCCAAATCGTTGCATTAAATTATCCAGTAGACGAGATATGGGATTCAAACGAAATAGTTTACTAGAGCAAGTTATCCGTTTTGTTAATCAAAAGTTTACTTTCATTCTTTGTCCTTCCATTGCTGTTCAAAATAAAGTGTTAAGTGAAGGAATATCTTTAGATAAAACGTACTTACTTTACAATGGCATTGACTGTAATAAGTTTCCAACAATTCAAAGTCATAATCTTGAACAAAGAAACGCATTATTATCAGAAATTGCTATCACACCCGGTGATATTAATATCATATGTATAGGTAATTTAAATGACTGGAAAGGCCATAAATACTTAATTGAAGCCCTTTCCAAGGTTCGAGATATTAATTGCCAATTAGTACTATTTGGTGATGGAGCCACCCGTTCAGCTTTAGAACAACAAGTTGCAGAGCTAAACCTTGAAAACAATGTTAAATTTTATGGCTATAGTACAGAAATTAAGCGCTACCTATCTGCTTTTGACTTAATGATACTCCCTTCATTAACTGAAGGATTGTCAAATGCTTTACTAGAAGGTGCAGCTTCAGGCCTGCCATTAATTGCGACTAGTGTAGGTGGAAATCCTGAAGTTGTTATAGACAATACAAATGGACAACTCGTAGAACCATCAAATGCTTCATCAATTGCCGACGCAATTCCTCTGTTTTCCCCTAGTAGTGTCAATTATCAACAAGCTTCACTCGCATCACGAAAAATAGCAGAAGATAAGTTTTCTCTAGATGCTATGTTGGAAAACTACCATTTACTTTTTAACAAGCTTATTGAGAGTAGAAGAGCATGATCAGAGTTTTACATTTACGCTCTAGTGCAGGTTTATATGGC
>JBLIBL010000176.1:0-5778 GCA_047633355.1 Polaribacter sp. | reverse complement strand
GACGTCTAATTAACCGTTTCTCGATCTATACTTTTTCAGACTATTTTCCGTGTAATTTCGAATTATAAACAAAATTTTATGCCGATAACTTCGTTATTATATTTATAGATGATAAAGACCATGCAATTACGAACAGTGTCAATGAAATGCTCTCTTGATAGATAATCACTGATTTAGCCAACTATTTATATTTTAAAGAGCAAACAACCTTCGAACTTTCTTCTATAAAAATAATGTTCGCTCTTTTGAAGTTCAGCGCTCATCTGCTGCAACGTCACATCTGGTTAAGCTCAAAGGTCAAGTCGGTTAACCTCATCAATACCTCGCCCTGCGCTGGCTCACAGCGCAGTTGTAATATTACAACTCACCCGACCACCTATCCTAACCACGGATAATGTCCACTTGAAAATCGCAAAAGATGCAACAGCCTTGGCTCATAGGCGTTATTTTTCGCTACCATTAACGCATTATCATTTTTAGTTCTGTCAGTAAAATCTTCGCTAGCCAATAAAATAATGCACTATTTGCCTACAAATTTTAATTTTTCGGGTATTTAACAGTATCACTCGTCGACCGATACAGGAAAAAGCATACGTAATCTGATAATTATCAAAGCTGGTTTACGTCCTAGGGTAGTTTTCACTGGTACTCGTAGCCAAGGAATATCCTATTTTTATGGCCCAATCCTTAAACAAACTGTCTGCGGGTATGTTTAAGTAAAACTTTAAATAACTATAAAAAGGATGATTTGCATTAATCACTTTTGATGTTTGATGCAATATGATTAACAGATATCTCAGCGTATTAATAATGATTTCGGAATCATTCAACATCTATTTATGGGTTGTCAATCACTTAAATTTATAAACTTACTGCAAATATTTAGCATTCAATACTTCTTACTTAAGGATCGAAATAATTGAGCTTAGTTTGACGGTCCACGGGCAATTACTTTTTTTCAGCAACTTGAACGATGCGTTAAATGTCTAACACGACACTAACTCACTTTATCATGTCAGTGTCGTTGAGACCCAACGGGGGGGGTATGCCCTGAGCCATTCAACAAGTATTTTGTGCTGCTAAGACAGGGAGGAGTTCAATCGGTGAATACAAAGCTCAAAGTATGGTAAGAATTTAAAAGGTCATTTATCAAAACGTCTTTTACTGAATAAACGAAAATTAGCAACCGAACAAGTCACAGTTTACTGCGTAATGGGTCATATCATAGTCGAACTTAAAATCTCTTAAGTTCATATAGATAACTTTTTTATTACTGTGTAATCAAACTAGAAATCCATTTAGAATCACATGGTTAGATAAGTGGTGTACCCGACACGATTGGAACGCGCGCCCCCAACAACCTTACATATGAAAACCGACTCAAGGGTCTTAAGCCCAGTGACTATTTTACATCTCACTGCATAGGTAGCGATGTGAGCGAATATTCCAAATTGACTTGTTGAAGTCGTCAAACTTTTTGCATGTGGTTCGCACAAATTTATTAAATGCGTGATTAGAGAATGATTTTGATCCCTTCGATTTATAGCGCATTAAAATTTTGACTAAAGACAATCGTCGAAGTAAACGCTCAGGTAGTTTGGATATGAATGTATAACATGATCATCATACTGGTATCGCTGTGGGTAACACTTTTTTGAAAACTTAATAAACATTTATCTCAGCGCAGAACTGCAACTTTTAAGTCAGTTGTCTGAACTTAGAGCAATTTATCCATTGGTTTTATAGTGAATAGTAAGCAGGACATTCAAGAGTAATCCCCTTATTTGACACAATGTTTGTAAGTTTGATAACGTAGTTGCGTCAAGGAGAGGCTCATACCTCTCCGGTTATTTTGAACCATAAAGGAGAAATCATGACTAAAAGTAATCTGCAGAAAGCACCTAAATTCACGGTACCAGGCATGGACGAAACGACTGCAAACCGAGTAATATCCACTTTAGACAATCGTATGGTAGCGCTGCTCGATTTGGCCCTCACACTCAAGCATGTTCACTGGAACGTTGTTGGCCCCAATTTTATCAGCGTTCACGAAATGCTAGATCCTCAGGTAGACGCTGTTCGCGACATGACTGACACTATTGCAGAACGAATAGCTACTTTGGGCGGAACCCCAGTAGGCACTCCCCAATCTATTTCTGAACGTCGCACCTGGGATGATTATTCGTTGGGTAAAGCATTGGTTATGGAGCATCTAGGCGCCCTTGATTTAGTTTACAACGGGGTAAATAGCGATCATCGTAAAGCAATGATTGAAATGGGAGAGCTAGATCCGGTATCGGAAGACATGCTAATTGGTCAGTTAACTGATATGGAGCAGTTCCAATGGTTTATTCGTGCACATCTTGAATCTTCTGACGGAGATTTACTCACAGCCAACGACCACACCGAATCAGCTGCAGCGAAATCTGCAGGTTCTTAAACCTAGCAGATATTATTATATTTATTTATGATGGCGCCTTCGGCGTCGTCAGATTCCTTACCATCTATTTCCATGCGGAACAAATTTATCCGAAGCTTAAATAAATAAGCTATCGCTATTGCCCACTTTTATCTGATCCGTCATCGTCGTCCTCTTACTCAGTGTCTTCATCTTTGACTTTTGGTGTACCATCAGTATTAAATTCGGCTATTGCTTCACCAGAGGATTTCCAGCCTTCTCTTTCTTCGTCAGATGCTTTGGGCGAGAATAACCCAGTAAAAGCATAGAAAATTCCAATCAGAGGAGCAGTCCAGCAGGCAAAAGCAAGGGGGATATACAAAAGATTTTCTACATTACCATCGGCAATACCCAGTCCAAGAGCCGCAATTACAAATGCGCCACCCGCATTCCATGGAATTAGCGGAGACATTAATGTTCCGCCTTCTTCAATTCCGCGTGATAGATTCAAAGTTGAATAACCCATTCCACGATAAACCGGTGAATACATTCTTCCAGGTAAAGCAATGGATAAATAGGGGTCGCCAGCGACTAGGTTCGTCGCAAACGCGGTTCCAATAGCAGCAGTTTGAATGCCAGAAAAACTAGTTACCTTACTCTTAATAGCATTAATAATCGACTTTAAACAACCTGTTTTCTCTAGCGCTCCACCAAAGCCCAAAGCAATCAATATTAAGGAAATGGTCCACATCATAGATTGAATACCACCTCGATTTAACAGGCTGTCAATTTCTTCAATACCGGTGTTTATTGAATAGCCATTGTTCGCAAAATCAAAAATTGATTGTAAACTCTGTCCCTGAAAAATCATTGCTGTTGCCCCACCCGCTACAACGCCGGCGAATAGTGATGGCATGGGGGGATATTTTTTTATAGCTAAGCCCATCACAATCAAAGCTGGCAATAATACCCATCCTGAAATATAAAAGTTTTCATCTAAGGTATTAGTGATGTCGTTGATCTTTTCAAATGAAATGCTTTGGGTATCGATGACGAAAAATCCAACTAACAAATATATAATAAGAGCGATTAGCATAGCTGGGATGGTAGTTGCCATCATATTTTTTATATGAGAAAAAACGTCGGTGCCAGTAACCGCAGGAGCTAAATTAGTGGTGTCGGAAAGAGGTGAAATTTTATCACCAAAAAATGCACCTGAAACTACAGCGCCAGCAGTCCAATATGCAGGTATATCAAAGCCTTCTCCAATTCCCATTAAGGCCAAACCAACAGTACCTACACTCGCCCAGCTAGTGCCAAGAGCAAGGGAAACTATGGCGCAAATTACCATGCCAGCAGCCAAGAATAGTTCAGGCGAAAGTACTTTTAAGCCGAAATAAATAATACTGGGTACCGTTCCGCTGGCAATCCAAACGCCAATGATCATCCCAACCGTTATTAAAACCGACACCGAAGGTAACGCGACGTGAATAACATGAAAAATGCCTTTCTCTATACCTTTCCATTCCAGTCCTAGCTTAATTCCAACGATACTGGTAATAGCTAAGCCAATGGCAAGGGGGATGTGAGGTTCAAAAATGCCAAAATAAAATATCTGCGTTCCAAGAATAAGCAGAGTCAACACAACGGGTGTCAAAGCAAGTAATAAGCTTGGTTTTGCATGTTCTGACAGTTTCATTTAAATACCTCATGTTTGTTATTCATAAATTTTATTCAACGAAAAATTATCGGTATGCTTACCTCTCAATTAATTCTCGACACCCTTACATTCTTCTTACAAGGAAAAGTGCCAAAGAGTTACGATTGATGGCGAAAAACCTCAAGTTGAATGATGAAAAGTAAAGTACAAAAATAATAAACACTGTACATAATACATTCAAAAAATGTGGATTTTATGCCGCTATGGTCGCTGAACTGATCTCTGGAGGAGCTTAAATGCCGAAGAGTAAAAAGACCTTAGCCGCCATTACGCTTTAATTTAACAAAGCTAATTTTTAGATCCTCTATTTCAGAGTAAAAGCGACAACGTTGAGCACAATTTCATTATGAGTACTTGGGTGAATTAAGCGTCTCATAACCAGTACAGTCCTTCTTTACAACCTTCATTCAACTCGCATTCGGATAAGTACGATTGCAGCAATAGCAAGAATTAAGATGGCGATTGCCTCATACAGGATATTTTCAGGGGCCATATCTTTGCCCTGCAGAACAATTAATCGAGCGAGTGCCGTAATCGCAATAAAAATAGGGTAAACGAACGCCGAGCGTCGGTCCGAGTAAAATACAGCCACCATGCCGATAACCTCCAGATAAAGAAACATCAACAGTATGTCGGCGAGGCTGATCGTCTGTACAATATAAATTGCGTGGATCTCAAAGACGACGGCTCCCATAGTCATCAAAACGACAATGAAGAGTATTATCCGCTCAATTAGATGAAAAATACCTAGCACGAAAGACCTTTCAGTTTTTCCCACATCAGGACCTTCAGTCTGATTAATATCATTAGAGCTTCTATCTGAATTTTCGTTTTCGTCATACTTTTTGTTTGAAGCCATACATAAAACTCATTCGTCAATGAAAGAAAATTTGTGTTCGGACCAAGTTGGAACAAATATTTCTTTAAAAACATTGTTGATAAGAACACTTAGCCCAAATACAAAACCGTAAAATAATATTGCATGAAATTTATGCTGAATAATAGTCTGACAATGGAGACATTATTTGTACATCAAATTTAAAGTATAAGTTCAACTGGTTAATGTAGCGCGTTGGTTAAATCGTACTGCTGGATTACCACAATGTAACGTTTTTCTCATTCTTTCTTTTCGATGTCTAGCGACAAGGCTTAATTTCGGTTAAGAATTCATATTTAGATCCGTCTATGCATTAGAAATATGACATGTTTTACAAGGGTTTGACTGAATCAAGAATACTCTAAACAGGTATCAATGAAGCTGACCTGAGATGAACGAGGCTTAGGCATAAGAGACTTCTTTCAATTTGTGCTATTTCAATTGGTTTTATTAAAGTTTATTGCAGTACTTAGACTCTAATTGGAAGTGCACCACCTAGTTCATTATAGACTTCATTTGGAGTTTTGAAGCTTAGGTATTTTCTTGGTCGATCATTGAGTAATGTCTTTACTTTTTTTAATTGGTGTTGCGTCACATTTTGGAAATTTGTTATTTTAGGATAATACCTTCTGATTAAACTATTTACTTGATCTACTGGCCCTTTCTCCAAATGTGGTGAAGCTCTCAGAAATATGATTTATTTTTAAATTTCGCTTCTACTTTTTTAAACCCTGTATTCTCAGTGCCATTGTCGTAAGTAATAGTTAAACAAAAATTAGAAGG
>JBLIBL010000175.1:0-5784 GCA_047633355.1 Polaribacter sp. | reverse complement strand
TGTATAAAGAAATATTTGAGCAGGCTGAGAATTTTAAGAAAAATAGAACAGCATAAGAAACAGAGAGCTATAGGTAAATACTAAATTTGGATCAAAAGGAGTACAAAGATCGGGGTCAAGCCGGTTTGACAATGTCTAAGTATTTTTCGAATTAAAAGAAACGGGTCTGTCTTTGCTCTATCAGGTGTTATTTTAACATTGGCCTAAATTTTCAATTTAATAATATATTAATATCAATTTTGATTCATTCTGCTTTTTAAGCTGGCTATTTGCTGGCTATAAATCAACAGGCACAAAAAAGGCCACTCGAAAGCAGCCTAAGTTGTTGTTTTATATGGTAGCAAGAAGTGGATTTGAACCACCGACCCCATCATTATGAGTGATGTGCTCTAACCAACTGAGCTACCTTGCCATAATTTTGTTTTCTATATCGTTTTCTAAATCATTTCTTGAATACTTTGGTCAAGACTCAAGAGGCGCGTATTTTCCAGTTTAGCGGAGTGTTTGTCAACTTAAAGAGGGCAATTTAGTCAATTATTTTAGAATTTTATGTTGAGTTTATTAAATATAGTTAACTAATCACCTAAACTCCAACCTATCAGTTTTTTAGTCTATAGAGACAGCTCTAGGTTAAATCGCTATAATTAAACAAAGTAGTATGTGAGAGTGAAAATTATGCTTAAATTTCAAATAGATGACCTTGAATTAGAAGAAACCATCCAACAAAATTATGCTAATAACACTAATATTTTGGTTAAAGACTTTGTCACGTTTTGAAAAAGAGGCAAATTCAAGATGATATTTCTGTTTCTATAAAACAATTAGATAAATCCGAAGGGATAAAAATAGCGGATGTTATGGAAGAGTTGCGTAACAAGTATGAGTAAATTAACTATCGTTTTCTCAGACAGGGCTAAATCCAGGTTAGAAGGCATCACTGACTAGCTACTAGAGAAAACCCATTCCCCTGATTTTGTGATTAACTATATCAATTCTTTAGAAAATTATTTAACAGATACTTTGAGTTTATTTCCTGAAGCGGGAACGCCCATGTTGGAATTTGGTGAAGGCATACCAAGAATTGTTTTCAAGGAATATTCACTTTTGTATAGAATCAAACTTGATCAGATAGAAATATTGACGGTCTATCGAGAAAATCTACCTTAATCTCGATATTTTTAAACATTAAACCTAAAATGCATCACATCACCGTCTTTGACAAGGTATTCCTTACCTTCTAAACGCCACTTTCCGACCTCTTTAGCACCAGCTTCGCCGTTAAATTCAATAAAATCATCATAAGCAACAACTTCTGCACGGATAAAGCCTTTTTCAAAATCTCCATGGATGACTCCAGCCGCTTGTGGTGCGGTGGCGTCAACTTTGACTGTCCATGCTCTTACTTCTTGAACACCTGCGGTAAAATAGGTTTGTAAGTGTAGTAGGTCGTAACCAGAGCGGATTACACGATTTAAGCCTGGCTCAGTTAATCCCATTTCCGCTAAAAATTCAGCTTGTTCGTCCGCTTCTAGTCCAGCAATTTCAGATTCCATCGATGCGCAAATGGCAACGACCACCGCATTTTCTTTTTTAGCCAGTTCTGTTACTTGGTCTAAGAAAGGATTGTTCTCAAAACCATCTTCACTCACATTAGCAATGTACATGGTTGGTTTACTAGTAATCATTTGTAAGCGTTTTATTGCTATTATTTCTTCTTTATCCCAATCACCTGATCGGATGGGTAAACCATCGTCTAATAGAACTTTGCACTTGGTTAACAGTTCAACCAGCGCTTTGGCATCTTTATCGCCACTTTTGGCAATTTTAGTATTTCTAAATATTTGTTTTTCAACGGATTCAAGGTCAGCAAGTGCTAACTCTGTATTGATGACTTCGATATCATCTAACGGATCAATCTTGTTTTCTACATGGATAACGTCATCATCTTCAAAGCATCTTACTACGTGGGCGATTGCGTCTGTTTCGCGTATATTACCCAAAAACTGATTACCTAAGCCTTCACCTGTTGATGCGCCTTTTACTAAACCTGCTATATCAACAAACTCCATTGTGGTTGGTAATATTTTTATAGGCTTAACAATTTTTGCTAGCGCATCTAATCTTGGATCTGGCATGGGAACAATGCCAGTGTTTGGCTCTATGGTACAAAATGGATAGTTTTGCGCATCGATGCCAGCATCGGTTAGTGCGTTGAATAGAGTTGATTTGCCGACGTTAGGGAGGCCGACGATGCCACATTTAAAACCCATTAAAATTCTCCGAAAATCTAAAAATATTTCACCACGGAGGGAAAATATTAAATTTGTTTCTTGTAGGTTGGGTTAGGCGTCTTTTTGCCGTAACCCAACAGAATTTAGCATTATTTTGCAATTGTTGGGTTACGAAGCCAAAAGACGCTTCTAACCCAACCTACGGTTCTTATTTTATTTCCGCTCTAAAGCCATGCATGTGTTGCATAACTTTATCGTGTTGACCACTGATGATATCACCAGTATGCCTTAATGCTTCATCAATGCTTTCATCAATGGCGCGTTGTTCGTTTTGTGGTGCCTTTCCAAGTACAAAGTTAGTTACTTGGCTTTTATCACCAGGATGGCCTATGCCAATTCTTAACCGGTAAAAGTCTTTACAGTTAGCCAATGCGCTAATGATATCTCTTAGCCCGTTATGGCCACCATGGCCGCCTGATTTTTTTAGTTTAATGGTGCCAGGATCAATATCTAACTCATCATGAGCGACTAGAATTTCATCCGGTAAAATTTTGTAGAAGGTCGCAATCGCTCCAACAGATTTTCCACTTAAATTCATAAAGGTATTTGGAATGAGCAAACGACAATCATTGCCGTCAATGTTGCCACGTCCAACATGACCAAAAAATTTAGTTTCTAAGGTGAGCGGAATTGAAAAGCTGTTGGCAAGGGCGTTAACATACCATTCGCCAGCATTGTGTCTTGTTTGAGAATATTGAGAGCCTGGATTACCAAGCCCTACAATAAGTTTTATCATGATATTTTACTCATCATCTAAGCGGGTTGTTATGCCCGCTATGAATAATGATTATTCTGCGTCTGGTTTTGCAGAGTTGTCAGAATCAGTTGCTTCTGTATCATCAGCATCAGTTGATACGGCAGCTCTTGCTTTATGGATAGTTGCAATTGCTTGATCATGATCTTCACCATGAGTTAATTCAACAATTTCAACACCTTTTGGCATTACGATATCTGATAAATGTAAGATTTGGTCCATAGTCATCTCAGCCATATCAACTTCGATGAATTCTGGTAAATTCTTAGGTAAACATGCAACTTCAACCGTAGTATAACTGTGGTTGATTACGCCGCCTTCTTTAACGCCTGGGCATTCGTCTTCATTGATGTAATGAATAGGAACACTGGTATGAAGTTTTTCATTAGCGCTTACACGCAAGAAATCCATATGTGTAACCTTTGGCTTAAAAGGGTGACGTTGTAGGTCTTTTAAAATAACTTGCTGTTTAGTTTTACCAGCTTGTAAGGTTAGGATGTGTGAGTAAAAAGCTTCGTCTTCTAAATGCTTTATCACATCTTTGTGAGCAATTGAAAGAGGTTGTGGCTTTTTGCCAGCTCCATAAACTATAGCAGGTATTTTATCTTCTAAACGACGTAGGCGGCGGCTCGCACCCTTCCCTAAGTCATCACGAAGTTCAACATTTACGATGAATGAATCACTCATTTTATTTCTCCAATAAGAATTTAGTTATATCCCTCGACCGCGACCAGTTCGAAGGGTTTTGCCTTTTTAAAAGCGATAGCTGATAAAAAGGGCGCGAATTATAATGGAGAATAGTGTTTAGAGCAATGTAGAAAGGCTATTAGTAGTTAAAAAGCGAAAAAAAGAGCTCTTTTGAGGCCTAAATATTAAATTTTCATATTCTTTATTGCTTATCCCGAATCACGATAAGCGTTAATCCATAAACATCGAACTTAGGGATGCTTCATCATGAATTCGTTTAATTGACTCCCCTAACATATCAGATAAAGAAAGTACTTTAATACGGCTACATTGTTGAGCATCTTCTCTTAAAGGTATGGTATCGGTTACTACTAGTTGTGTGAGCGCTGAATTATTAATATTATTTATCGCATTGCCTGATAAAACCGCGTGGGTTGCGTAGGCTGAAATACTTTTGGCTCCATTAGCTTTTAGTGCATCTGCGGCGGTGCAGAGTGTGCCAGCGGTATCGACCATATCATCGACAATAATACAATCTCGTCCTTCAACGTCACCAATGATATGCATTACTTCCGCTTGATTTGCTTCAGGGCGACGTTTATCAATAATCGCTAATTCTGAGTCATTCAGCCGTTTTGCTACGGCTCTCGCTCTTACAACACCGCCAACATCTGGAGAAACGACAATTTCATCGCCTGTCGCATTTTTTTGAATCTGATTAATTAATATGGGCGTGGCGTAAACATTATCTACTGGTATATCAAAAAAACCTTGAATTTGGTCAGCATGTAAATCAACCGTTAATACACGGTTGATACCAACTACTGCCATCATATCCGCCACTACTTTTGCGCTGATTGGAACTCTTGCACTTCTGACTCGTCGGTCTTGGCGAGCATAACCAAAGTACGGCACTACGGCGGTAATTCGACCAGCTGACGATCTGTGAAGTGCGTCCGCCATAATCACCAGCTCCATTAAACTCTCGTTAGTAGGGGCACATGTCGATTGCAATAAAAACACGTCCATGCCACGAACATTTTCTAAAATCTCGGTATTGACTTCGCCATCCATAAAACGGGAGACTTTAGCTTTGCCAATTTTAACGCCTAAATATTTGGCAACCTTTGCAGCAAGTTCAGGTGTGGCATTTCCACTGAATAGCATGAGTTCAGACATGGTTAATCTCCAAAAGATTAGCTTTTATGGTTTGGTTAACAAAATTTAAGGATTTAAATATAGACGATATAAAACCAATAGGTTGTTTGATTTTTGTTTTATTAATTATCGTTTTATTAATTTGGTACTTTTCAATATTGCTGTGTTTAGTGTTAATTGAAAATATTTCAGGCGAGAATAATTCTATTAAGAGAGAATGGTGGTTTGCTATCAGAAAGCTTTCCATCGGAGTTTTAATTCTCATCAAATTTAATTCTCGACCAACAAGTCAAGAAAGAAAATGGCTGGGATGGTAGGGATCGAACCTACGAATGACAGGATCAAAACCTGTTGCCTTAACCGCTTGGCGACATCCCAGCAATGCTACTCGTACTACTTGCTACTTATTTACTAAATACTAATTATTGCCTAATTTGCTTTTCCCACAGTATGTAAAGAAAACATAGTGTGCAAAGGCGAATCTGCAATACCTCGAGCCACAAAAGTTAACCAACTTGGGTCACCTAGAGCTGCTATTTTACTTGCTTCTTCTTGATTGTCAAAAACAGCAAATAAACTACTTCCAGAACCCGTCATTCTTGCGCTTTTATTGTGACTTTTCAGCCACTTAAGCGCATTTGATACGGTTGAACTTTGCTCGCATACGATATTTTGCATACGGTTAAAGCCTTCAAACGGAAGCCCCAGTGTTTCGAGGTCGCGTATTGTGATGGCTTTGCTATTTCTTGTCAATAGTGGATTTGAAAAAATTTCACTAGTTGATACCGAGCAGTCAGGTTGGATGACTAAAAAGTAGGCTGGCTTGATGGCTAAAGGGGTTATTTTTTCACCAATGCCTTCAACAAATGCGCTTTTTCCCCGTATGAAAAATGG
>JBLIBL010000174.1:0-5877 GCA_047633355.1 Polaribacter sp. | reverse complement strand
CCAATAATTCTATCTTGAGTTTGGGGTTTAAATGAGGATGTTTGTACAAAGCTCATGAGCTAACTCTTTCTATTTTATCGTTATTGATAGAGTAAAAACCATCTGCAAACTCATCGCGGTCACCCGCTGTGGTAGTAATACAAGCGTTTGATTTAATGCTTTTGCCTGTGATACTAACACGTTTAGAATGGCATCCCTCATCTCATCTGACATACCTGCTAGGATCTCGTTGACCAATGATATCTTTGGCTCAATAATCATACCTCGTGAGAGATTAACTAATCGCATTTAAATATCATTTAACTCCATTGGCTCATTGAGCAAAATGTGAGATATCTGCAATTCAATTACAACCTCATAAATTCTTTTTCTGTTCACTTTACTAGAAGCAATATTATGATACATCATTGGCATAAACAAATTATCATAAACAGTAAATATTATTGCCAAACCTAACAATTCATAACAATAGCGAACGGATTTAAATGCGTCCGAGTCAGCCAATGTGGTAATCTCGATACCATCAATTAATACCTGCCCTTTACTTAGGTTGATTATTCCGGCGCAACATTAAGTAAGCTAGTTCCCCTGTCAAGAACTCCCGTTGCTATAGAACAAACCTCTCCAGGGCACGGCAACCGGATGACTGGTCTGATCATTCATGCGGTTGCCGTGGCATTAAAATACCGTAAAAAAGTTAAAGAAATGAGGTGAAAATATCTTCTACTGACTCACCTTGAATTAATCGTTCAATGATTATGTCTCTATGTTTTTTTATATTAATTTTTGCAAATCTATCTCGATTGGCAAAGTAGTATTGAGACATTAGTTTAGTCGCAGCATTTTTATTACCTTTGACCGTTTGTAATTTAGCGATTGTCATTTTTTTAGGTTGTTGTATCTTTATTTTTGGTTGTTTGCTTATATCTTCTCTAATGAAAGAGTTTGTCTTGTTATCACTTTTAATATCAGTAGGTTCGACCTGTGGTTCATTGTTCTGTATATCACTTTCATTTGAAGTTGTAAAATCAGCGTTATCGATAATTTCCACTGGAACAATAGCCATTCTCTCAAAAAAGGCGACACGACCTCTATGAAAGGGTAGCTGTGACGGATCCATCGGTTGAAAGATCTTAAACCATTCAGTCTGGTGTATTCGTGAAATTATTTGATCCCAATAGCGTTTAAAGTCTTGTTTTTTTAGCGGTTTGATCGTAAAAGCGTTGCAAATAATAGGGCATGTTTCGTCATTTAGAGGGATAAATTGATCCGGACGCTTCATTGCTAGAAGCCTAGTTACGGGTAGTAGATACGCCTGTTTATAGCCATTATCTGTAAACCACTGCTGGTAGGTATCTATAAATTGCAAATAATGCCAGCCGTCTACAACGCCAGTATTAGGGATGATTTTCATTAGTTTATTTAAACCCGTTCGATCACTTTTTATTAACTTCTTAAAGCTGGCAAAGCCAGAGACTCCTCCTAGGTTTTGAATATCAAAGTTATAATCTTTTTGAGTGGATAAATCAGCGTATCCTGCTAGTAACATTCTTTCAGTTACAGAACTATTTAACAAATCTGCTTGTTGATTTAACAATCGATCAGCTTCAGCGAGAAGTTTTAAGGAAGCCGATAATTGATATCTTTTAGGTAAGCTTTGTAATTGCAGGTTGTATTGAGCCCAACTGAAATCTAAACACTGGCTTATTGATTTAGACATCGTTAAGAGTTTAGTGCTCAGTGCTTGTTGATTGGGGCTAGTTTGACTGGAATTAGTTTGTTCGGCGTTTGATATATTGGAGTCAGGCATACAGCTATCTAGGGTGATTTTTAGTGTAAAAATCATCTTAACACACGAATTTGCCTAATTAAAATGTTACTCCATTCTTTAAGACCAAATCATTTCGGTTTTTATCTGCTAATTTGATAGCCGTTTGAGTAAGACAATCCTCCGTAGTTTGCCAGTCAATACAGCCATCAGTGATAGAAACACCATACTCAAGTGTGTTTTTATCGGTTAATTTCTGATTTCCGGCTTTCAAGTGGCTTTCAAGCATAAAACCAACAATCGAGCGATTGCCATCTTCAATTTGTTCTAATATATTTTCAAGTACAGTTGGTTGTTTTGTATAGTCTTTTGAACTATTTGCATGACTACAATCGACCATGATATTTTTCGGTAAACTGGCTTGCTCTAAACGCATTTCATATTCTGCAATATCAGCGGGGTAATAGTTGGGTATTTTTCCGCCTCGTAAAATAACATGGAGATCTTGGTTACCCGAAGTCTGCAAAAGCGTCACTTGACCTTGGTTATTGATACCCATAAAACTATGTCCATGAGAAGCAGATTTCATTGCATTGATAGCGACACCTGATGAACCTTCTGTTCCATTTTTAAATCCAATCGGCATGGATAATCCGCTTGCCATTTCTCTATGGGTTTGAGACTCGCTGGTTCTTGCACCAATGGCGCTCCAGGATATTAATTCTGATAAATATTGCGGGCTGATTGGATCGAGCATTTCTGTAGCAACGGGTAGTCTGAGTGCGGCGAGCCAAAGTAAGAGTTCTCTGGCTTGGGTTAACCCAAACTCGACATCAAAGCTATTATCGAGGTGAGGATCGTTGATTAGTCCTTTCCAACCAACGGTTGTTCTAGGTTTTTCAAAATATACACGCATAACAATGAATAACTCATTTGATAGTTTGTCGTTTAAAGCCTTCAGCTTCAACGCGTATTCTTTAGCTGATTTAATATCATGAATTGAGCAAGGACCAATAATAGCTATTTTTCTGGAGTCTTTTCCAGATAATATATTTGAAATAACTAGTCTTGATCTGAGTACAAAGTTAGAAGATTCAACTGGAATCGGAAGCTTGTTTTTTAAGGTAGCTGGTGTTAACAGCACTTTTTGGGAAAGGATATTTGTATTGTTAAGCGGATCATTATTCATAGTAGAAGCACTTACTATTGAAGGTTTAGCCATGTTGTTGTCAAATGTGTGGATAGTCATTAGTTCTATTAGATATCAAATCAGCAAACAAAAGGAAATAACTTTTAGTAATGATTTGCACTAACGGAATAAAGTATTCGATAACATGGTAAGTTTGGGATAATTTATTTACAGATTTGTACTAGTATTCATTTCCAATAATTGTATTGCTTTTTATTCAATTGTTATCGTTTGGTATAATATTTTATACTTGGTTTTCAAAAAATATTTAGAAAAATTAGTGGGTTTATGAAAGATATTCAAAAAACATTAAAAAAAAGTATGAAAATAATAAATAATTAGGTTCAGATCGCTTATTTATTAACACTGATGTTATTTATCCTTTGATAGATGGATTAATGAAAGTTCATTCTGATAATGAAAACCAAATTAAAATAAATCAAGTGTGTTTTGCCTTTTTTGAAAAGCCAATTTATAAAATTACCTTTGGTTCTGGTGGAATCAATATTTTTATTTGGTCTCAAATGCACGGTGATGAATCCGCTGAACGGCAAGCCTATTCGATTTAATCAACTTTACATTTTCAGCTGAAAATAAGAAATGGTTTGAAAGTTGGCGGGATAAAATAACGTTACATATTGTCCCCGTGTTAAATCCAGACGGGGCGGAACTAGAACCGCGCGTTAATGCACCGGGAATTGATATTAATCGTGATGCTAAGGCGTTGCAATCTCCCGAAGGCCGTTTATTATTGTCTTTAGCCGAGCAAATAAACCCTCAATTTGGATTTAACCTGCATAGCCAAAATAGGTACTACGCTGTAGGTAAAACCGACAAGAGTGCAGTGATTTTGTTTTAGCCTCAGCTTACAATGATGCAAATGAAACCAGTGAAAGTCGTAAAAATGCTGAACAAGCAATATCCATCATTAACAAGGCAATTCAAAACCGATATTCTGGGTACGTTGGACGATATGATGATACCTATTCATATCGCTCTTTTGTGGATTTATTGTCAGCTAAAGGTATTTTGACAATATTGATAGTATCTGGGTATTACAAAAATGACCAGAATAGACAAATTTTTCGCTGGCTTACATTTTTGAGTCTTTATGAATCTATTAATGTTGTTAATGCGCAAAGCTATAATGAAGAGCCATAATTATGATGCGATAACACTTAATCATGAAGATGGACTTGTCGATCTTTTACTCACTAATGTATTAACTAATGAAGACTACCAAGTTGATATTTCGATTATGATGATACTTTCATAATGTAACAATCAATTCTATTGGTGATCTTTCTATTATCGGAGGCATGCTAAGTCTCGATATGCAGCCGTATAAAATGCAGTCTATGAAAAGCTATCGGTTGAAAGAAGTTTTGAATTTAACCATGAAAACTTATTTCGACTTACTAAAGGTGTGTTTTTGTTATTTCTTGGGTGACAAATCGTTATTAAATAATAATACAAAATTTTCGTAATTTTTAATCCAAATAAATGAATAACAAAACAGAGCTAAACCAGTCCGCTAGTTTTTTTATTTTCTAAAGATAAAAAATAGCTCTAGCGATAATAGAAGAGGTTATTATCGATCTGGAGAATGTCGTGTATGAATAAAAAGAAAGAATTAAGGGGATGAATCGAATTGAGCTTACCAATTAAACCAAAGAAACCAAAGAAACCAAAGAAACCAAAGAAACTTCAATCGGTTCCAAAATAGGCATTGTTAACCCTGCTTATTGGTTGGAGGATGAGAAATTACAATGTGCGGTTAAAGTTTTTGAAAATATGGGGTATTGAGTTGGTTTTAGGAAAATCAACTCAATACAGATAACATCGTTTTTCGGGCACGCCTCAGAAACGGGCTGATGACATTACGGCAATGTTTACCAATGAATCAATTGATGCCATTATTTGTTGTCGCGGAGGTTACGGAGTAAATAGAGTCTTACCGTTGTTGGATTACGATGTGATTAAGGAGAATCCAAAAAATTTTGTAGGTTATAGCGATATAACAGGATTTCTTTGTGCAATGTCACAACAATCAAATCTGATTACTTTTCATGAACCAATGCTAACAACTTTTTGGAACTCGACGAATGCTATGAATTTGAATTACGCGAGTGAATATAACTTAAAAACATTAATTCAAGTGCTTTCAGGTGAAAATATTTGCAGCTTTATTCACCAAAAGAATGCTCGGCTCATACACTTAAAACGGAAGCAGCTAGCGCTCCACTTCTGGGTGGTAATCGTTGTTTAATTATTGAACGTTTGGCCGCTCAAGATCCGTTAAATACTGATGGATGTATTTTACGTCTATAGGACGTTGGTTAAGAAATTTATGCATTTGAACGTATGATGTTGCATTTAAAAAATAGCGAAGGTTTAGATTTAATTAAACGTTTGATCATCGATAAGATGGTTAATATTAAGGATGACCACGATGTCTTTTTTGGCAAAAATGTTGATGAAATTGTTTTAAATGTTTGTGAAGGATTAGATATTCCTATTATCAATAATTTTCCGTGTGGTCATGGAGATTATCAGACGATTTTTCCTGTTTCACACTTGGTCGAGTTAAATGCAAATCATAAAAAACCACACATAATAATCTCTGAATCACCAGTGATTTAATAAAATTTTAAAATAAATAAAAAATAGGAAAAATGATGCTGAATTATGTATGACTAGGTATGATGTTTATTTCCGTCATCATCGGTATATTTAGCGGTAGAATAGATGAAGTAGCGGAGGCCGCAATCAACATGCCAAAAACAGCTGTTGAGATCTCAATCAGTTTGATTCGAATAATGGCGCTTTGGTTAGGTATAATGAAAATTGCAGAAAAGTCGGGTTTAATTTTGATCATATCTAAAGTTGTAAAAACAATCACAATAAGACTTTTTCCTGA
>JBLIBL010000173.1:0-5902 GCA_047633355.1 Polaribacter sp. | reverse complement strand
GGCTAGGAGCTTATCGGTCATTATTTGAAGACGATTTAAGTGAGCAAACTATAACTCAAATACGTGAGATGACAAATAAAGCGTGGGTGTTAGGTAGTTCAGAATTCAAAAAGAAAATACAAGCATTGACTGATCGGCCCACAGGCCCAAAGCAAAAGGGCGGTGACCGAAAATCTAGTGCCTATAAAACTGCAAATATCAATCGTGTCTGACCCTATCGAAATCAAATACCTATTTAGTTTTTTGAATTGATATAAGCTGCTTAGTGGTTCAGGATGGAGTGATTAAGCATTGTGTCACGCTAGTCATTAAGTCTGGGGAAATACGACTAATTTGGCCCTCAAGTGGATTTTGAAACCGTATCTTGTATACTGACAACTAGCAATAAATGGATAAAAAACGTGAACCAAACTAATTACAACTATTTTAGCGACGTGTTGCAATACAGCAACATGGCACCTAATCACTGTTAGCCATAATAATTACCCATAAGCTATGCCTGATACTATAAAAATAAATCAATTAAAAATACCGAATTATAGTGGCTCTTTAACAGAAATCTTAGATGGTGATTTTACAGAGAAGGATCTTATCAACCAGCTTGTGGAATATTGGGTGCCATATGTAAATTGTCACAAAAAATGTTTGGCCTCAGATATTTGTCCCTTCGCTCAAAAGCCACGAGATGAAGAAAGATGTGGCTTTAAAGCAAAAACTATTGCTACTTTTATTGAATGGACGTTTGATGATTTAAAAAACGAAAATACTACTAACATTCAAAATATGTTGATAGCAGGTTTTCATCTTACTGAATTTTTGTATGTTGGCCAATTTTATAATGGCATGATGGTAAATGATGCATCAAAAGCATGGAGCAAATCACTAGGGAAATCCATGATGTTTCAAATCTTGAGCCTAAGAGATCATTTAAACACGGCGGCTTCCCATGTATCAGAAGTAGTTGATGATTTTTCAAAAACATCAATAACCTTCGTTGAAGGTGAAACAGAAAAACTTCTTCTTACAATTTTAAGAAAAGAAATTTCATTGTTAAACGACGATATGCAGATTGAATCCTATGAAGGAGGAGGTAATGCAAATCCAAAACGTTCAGCCATGTTGGTTCAGTCGAAGCTAGATGAAGGTTATGTGGTCCGTGTGCAAGGAGACCGTGATGGACATGAACGAGCATCAATTGATAAATTGCAATCATCTTTAAATTTACAAGCCACTAGAGTTTTTGCATTTAAATACGATTTGGAGTCTGCTTATCCTACTCGTCTTTTAGCAAAAGTGTTAGTTGAACTTGGTATTTTGGATTCAGAACAACTTGATAGGTACTCTTACGATTACTCCGTTTCTGTTTCTAGGTATATTCTTAGTGAATTCAAGATTGACATTTCTCCATTTAAGATAAGAATTGCTGAATTAATTGGAAAGAAATTAATTAATTCTGGTTTGGCATATTTTAAACCAGATCACCGTTTTTTTAGTGAAAACGAACTTGGTAGATTTATCTTGTTTTGTTCTTGGTGGAGTAATGGCTAACGTCGCAAAAAGCAACGTTACTAGTTGCATTTACTAATTTACATGTTATATTGTTACACGTAACCAATGTATATGTGTATATTATGAGTCAGGTAATTAGAATTCCATCAGATATTTATTCGCGTTTAGAGCAACATGCGCAGGGTTTTGACACACCAGCAAATGTAATTGAGAATTTACTTAATCACTTTGAAGGTGTTACCCAGAAGCCACCTAAAGTACAACAAGTCGCTGCACCTGAAAATGGTAAAGATAGAACAAAATACTATTTTAACAATCAAAAACTTGGAAAAGCTAGGCTTGTATTAGCTGTTGTTGAAAAATATGTTTCTGAGCACGCGGACATTAATGCCGATGAATTATTAAAAGCCTTTCCAAAACACCTACAGGGTTCAATTGGTGTGTTTAATGAGTATGAATATGTAAAAAATAAATATGCGAATAAAAAACCCAAGAGGCACTTTTTAAAAGCAGATGAAATCATTCAATTAAATGATTGCAGAATTGCCGTTTGCACTCAATGGGGTTCAGGAGATATAGGTAATATTGAAAAATTTATTGAGCAAGCATCATTATTTAGTTTCAAGATTACACCAACTAACGGCTAACAAAACGCTTAAGCCGCACTGCGTGCTGGGACTCGCTACACTGCGTTTCGCAAGCCCCTTAGCTCAACGTTATGTGTTTTTGATGGTGAAGCATTTCATTGGAAACCAACATGAGGGGGAAATATGGATCCTGTAATAATATTCGTTGAAGTAGTTTTACTAATAGGTGGTGCCTTTTTCTGGATGCACTTCAATAAACGAATAGGAGGCTTTTCAGGCGAGATTGCGAAAATAGAAGCTGTCAGTAAGAAAATTAATGAAGTAATTGAGCAACAAAAAAAGATCACCAAAGCAACGGAAGAAACCAAAGCTGACATTGCTCATTTGGCATGGAACAAAAAAGAAGCTCAAACCATAAAACGAATCAAACTTGAAGAATACATAGAAGAGGTTTTTCAAAACGTAGAAATCATGCGAACAAATGCAGCAAAAACATATGCATCAGGGAGGGTAGAAATTGGCCCTCTTCCTGTTACCTTGATTGCTAAACTATCTACTATTCAAATGCTATATCTACCAGAATTAAAAGAAGAGAATGAAGTACTTTCTGAGTTGATCTATAATTATGAGTCAACTTTTGATGATTTTTCTAATGCAATAATTAACATCGATGAGTTTAATGAAAAAATGATAAAAAACTTTTCTTTGCTAGGTAGTGCAACAAAAGACATTAGTTCGAAATCCAAGCAAATCATTGAGATAATGTTTGAGCCGTAGAAATACACATAACGAATAAGGATAAGTCGTGCGCAGCCGCGACTTTATCCAATTGTTGAGGAGTTCGATGGGGTCAGACACGATTGATATTTGCAGTTTTATAGGCACTAGATTTTCGGTAACCGCCCTTTTGCTTTGGGCCTGTGGGGCGATCAGTCAATGCTTGAGAGAAATTCAGGTCTTGCAATCACGCACTTCTGCTTTTTTCATCACTCGACTAACCGTTCAATAATGCACATTAAATTCATCATCAACGAATATATCTTCACGTCGACCACCCCGAGAAATCACATTATAAAGCGCTCCCGCATATTCTATTCTTATTGGTATAGCCATAAAAACACCCCATCAACTCAAGAATGCTTGATTGCAAGACCTGACACAGTTTTTTCTCGTGTCTGACCCTTTTGAAATTTTCGCTAGTCTTTTTCACTGGGCTCTATTGGTTGAGCTTCGTTAGAGCGGATATAAATATCGCGTTGCGGAAACGCTATCTCAATGCCGTGCTTACGAAAGGCGCGATTTATAGCGAAATGCAATTCGCTTAGCACGTCAAGCGAAGCGCCAACATCATAAACAAAACACCTTAATTGAAAATCAAGTGTGCTATCTCCAAACCCCATAAAAAGTACTTTTGTAGGCAGCTCGGCGTTATTTTGAATGACCCGCGGATTTTGCCTTGAGACATTTTCAAGGACCTCTTTCACGTGATCAGTATCACTACCGTAGGCTACTCCTACTGAAACCTTAACCCGGCCATATTTATCTTTCAAGGTCCAATTAGTAACCTGAGTAGAAATTAGCTCTGAATTGGGAACGATCACATCAGACCGATCAAACGTTTGTACTTCAGTAGATCGAACTCGTATCTTCTTAACATAGCCTTCGGTTGAACCGATGACGATCCAGTCCCCTGTTTTAATGGGCCGTTCAAATAATAGGATGATCCCCGAAACGAAATTGTTGACGATATTTTGAAGGCCAAAACCAATACCAAGTGAAAGAGCGCCAGCGACTATAGCCAGATTACCAAACCCAACACCAGCGATAGAGAGCCCAGCGAGTGCAGCGATTACGAATGACACGTAGCCAGTGATTGTCACCATCGCTTCTCGGGCACCTGAATCGAGTCGAGACTTGCTTAAATATTGTTTGTCTAGGCCGTCTCTAAACCAACGAAAAACCATCAGCATTAGGGAAAACACGAAGATTCCCATGACAATATTAAATGGTGTGAGTAGTGTATCTCCAATTTTGAAACCATAGCGTGCGTAGTCATAAATAGAGGAAATTACCGAGTCTGGAGTGCCCCAAGATTTTAATATTCCTATAAACAACCCAATCCACATGCCGCTAATAGACAATAGTCTCAACCACACTAATCCGGGGATAGGCTCGTCTTTGTTGACAGAAAGTAATTTTCGAAAGCCCATCTGCCACTCGCGTTTGCCAGTCTCAAGTCCGTCGTAAAAATCGCGTGATAAGCGTTCCAGAACGTAAAATAGCGTTAGCGCAATGGTTGATAAAACGATACCTCCCCATATAAACCTAGCGAGGTTGTGGTACCCAACAGTCTCTAGAAAAAGAGATATCACAAAGGCAATGGTAGAGACCCATCTCGCTACACTGGCTACAGTAGGTATCGGTAGATACTTTATAAACCGAGATAAATCGATCAGTGATACCAAAATGCCAATTGATAGTAAGGTTCGAAATAAAGACTCTCCGGTTTTAAAACTAGATGCTTCATCCGCCATAAGCACAAACAACATCCACATTGCGAGTAGGCTTGAGCTGACGACTAAACGGAGATAGTAGCCTTGCCCTGGGAAGGTGATTTTTTGCGACTCGGTTAATTGGTTGGTGTGCCTACGCGCGCCGGCGCGAAGCAGTACCAGCATAATTACAAAAGCGATTCCAAACTGAATCAATTTGTTTAAATTTGAATGGGTAAACTGGTATCCAACAACGAAAAACAAAAAGACAAACGCAAATAGGGCGGGTAGTAGTAGGGGGGACCACTTACGCAGCGAATATGCGGCGTAAGTACTAAATTGAAGTGAGAATGAAGTTGGTCCCGTAATAATAGGTAGTGTAGCTCTGTTTCGAATGACGATTCCAGCAAATAGAAAAGCTAGTATTCCAACTCCACCTATTAGTGCATTCGTTGAGCTGACACTGATGGTGGCTATACTCCCTAATTCAGCTAGCTTGCCTTTGATGAAAGGTAATAGTTGGGCTGAACCTATTTGTATTTTCTTACCTAAATGGGAATCTTTCTCTAGTAGTTTAGCTTTATTAAGCTCGGCTTGATGGTTGAGTAATCGGTCTAATATTTTATCGGACTTATCCTGAAGTAGTTTGCACTCAGCAACTACTTTATTTAATTGCTTGATATTACTTGCAACTCGAATTTCATCCAGTGAAAGGTTTTCTCGCTCTAAAAGGTCCCTTATCGAGTCTGCTCCTAGTGTATTAGTGACTTCTTCAATTGACTGTTGGTGTTCTGACACACATGCGGTAATTTCTACTCTATGTTTCGAAACACGGCGAATTGATTCATCTAAAGCACCGTTCGCAACAAACCCAGCAATAAACGTTTGAAATTCAATGGACTCTAATGATTGACTAATAACGGCTGTTTCTATTTTTTGTGCTGTCTGTGCGTTCACTTGAGCAAGCGGAGTAACCGCTACAAAAAATAGTGCTATTACAGTCATATTAAACAGAAATTTATGCATCAATATGGGCGCTAGCTAGTTATGAAATGACCTAAGATATGCAATTAAACGTCAAGTTAAAGCTTAAGACGACCTAGATCGACGTAAGTTTTAGCGTTTAGAATCGATAAAGACCCTCAAACCATGAAATATGGTTGCACGAGACATTAAAATGGGGGGCAACGATTACTATTCAATGCCCGCCGTTGAATCCCACAAATTAAACCTTATCTGTGTTTATAGAGCGAGTTGGAGTAAAACGTCTTCTTCATATTCCTTTGTAATCCATTTGAATTTACCTGTCGGAAT
>JBLIBL010000172.1:0-5914 GCA_047633355.1 Polaribacter sp. | reverse complement strand
GACCTGGGTCAGATTTGACCACTTTATAATCAATAGAACTTGTATCTAGAATTAACTCTAATCCTTTAATTTGTGCTGTTAACGCCATAGATTGGATGAAATCGCCCAGCATATCTTGTAAATCAAATTCGAGTATTTCAAGTTCCAACTTGTCCGCTTCAATTTTAGAGAAATCCAGTATCTCATTGATAATTGTCAATAATGATTCAGCACTAGTTTTCGCTATGCTGGCCCTATAGCGCTGTTGTTCTGTTAGTTTGCTATGTAATATCAGTCCTAGCATACCTAATACACCGTTCATTGGAGTTCTTATTTCGTGACTCATATTTGCCAAAAATGCTGATTTCAGGTGTGTTGATTCTTCGGCTTTCTTCAACGCTTCAACTAAGTCCTTAGCTTGCGTATTTAATGAAGCTGTTTTCTCGGTAACTTGCTCTTCAAGTGTTAAAACAAATTGCTTCTGTCTCACTATTTCTGACCGCTGTAAACGCGTTCTTAAATAAATTAACATGAATACGAAAAGCAAGACTGCAAATGCATACAAGCTATATGCCCACCAAGTTTTCCAAGGCGGTGGTGATACATGCAAGTTGATTGACAGTACCTCCGTCCCCCATTTGCCACTGCTGTTAGTCGCTTTTACTAAGAATTTATATGAGCCGCCCTCTAAGCTGGTAAAAGAAGCGATATTTTGATTACCAATATCAATCCATCGGTCATCATATCCTTCGAGTTTATAAGCATACTGATTCTTGTTAGGAGCAATAAAGTCTAATAGAGAGAACTCAAAAGAAAAAAAGTAATCCAAATAAGACAACTGAATATCAGTAACATAAGAATAAGGTGTTTCAAACTTTACTGGCTGCCCCATCTTATTGAACCCCGTTAGAACAAGCTTCAACTCACTAGAATTTGGGGCTACATAGGCGGTGTTAAAATATTCAATACCTCTTTGACTGCTGGTGAATAGCGTTTCATGACGGCCCTGTATCAGGCTATTTGCGTAGTAGTTTGAACCCAATAAGCCATTAGTACCGTCATAGTTGGTTACTTCTCCCAATACTGGGTCTAGCTTTGAAATTCCTTTATTCGTGGTTAACCATAAATGGCCGTTATTATCATCTGAAATCGCGCGTATCAATGAAGTGGGTAAACCTGTTTTGGCGCTGAAATGTTTAAAACTTTTTGTTTTAGGGAGATAAAGGTTAAGCCCTTTTTGAGTAGAAATCCAAATTTCTCCATCTCTACATTGATGCACATCCTGAACTATGTTTCCCAATAAACTATCAGCTATGTTTTTATCACTCTTAAATGAAATAAATCGTTGGCTTTCTTCCTGCCAAAGGTTGACCCCATCGCCGGTACCCACCCACATATTTTGTTCACTATCTTTAAAAATTTCTAAAACTTCGGGGTGAGATAATCCTACAGATTCATTTAAGTGAGTAAAGGTTTCAGTCAGAGGATCATAACGATATAGACCATTTTTATAAGTACCAATCCAAAGGTTTCCATATTGATCAATACTAAGGGCTCGTAACTCTCTAAACTCCTCATAGTTTGGATCTGATCTAGGATATGTTAATAATTCAACCTGCTTAGTTTCTAAGCTGAATTTAGCGATACCTTCACCTTGTGCAATCCATAAAATATCCGTACCATCCGAAAATATAATGGGTTTTTCAAATAATTTACTTCCATCATTGCTATCCTTAAAAATGGGCCCAGATAATGTTTCTAGCCTTTGTGATGATACATCCCATCGATATAATTGTGATGATGACGATACAATTAACAAATCACCATTAACGTCCGTTGCGATGCCATTTGGTGCGGTCAATTCAGGATTATTAATTGACTTAAATTTTCGATTCGGCACTAACTTATATATACCGTGAGTTTCACTGGTAACCCATATTGTTCTCGAGCTATCTTCGAAAATCACTCTTAGACCACTGTTCTTCTCAAGATCAAATTGTTCAATTTGGGGGCCTGAATTCGATTGTCGAAATAAACCTTTACTAGTAACAAACCAAATATAACCTTCCTGGTCTTCAATCATAGAGTTCACTTGACCTAAGAATTCATCATCGAGGGTTTTTAATGGTGTAAAAAGGGCATTTCGTTTATCAAAGGCAAAAGGGCCTCGTTGTGTCCCAACATAAAGCTGTTTTTTTGACGTTTTTAAAATACTTCGAATTTCGTTTTCGCCCGTAGGTGTTTTATTCTTTGGGCCCGGTAAGAAGTGAGAAAAGGTTCCCTTAGTCTTATTATATAAGTTTAAGCCAAAGCTAGTGGCCACCCAAAGGCTATCAGTATCGTTGTCTTCAATGTCCCAGATTCTATTGTGAGATAAAGCCGATGGTGCATCATCCATTTTTTCAATATGCTCAAAATTATCATTACCAAGATATCGACTTAACCCTTTATCATATGACCCTAACCAGATAATCCCTTGTTGGTCGTGAAATAAGGACTGTATTCGGTTCGATGAGATCGATTTAACACGAAGTGGATCATGAATAAAATTCTTAAATATCCCTGTTTGAGGGTCATAAAAATTTGCGCCTCCTCCCCAAGTGCCAATCCATATTTTTCCGTTATGGTCTAGCATAAGATTTCCAGCATCATTATGAGTTAAACCATTTGCACTAAAGCTATCATATTCAAACAGGGTGACCTTTCTGCCATCATAACGCATAACGCCATTTTCGGCGGTCCCAAACCATAGTAAACCTTGCTTATCCTGAATGATTGAATATATTTCAGAAGAAACGAATCCATCCTCCTCTGTTAGCATTTTTACAGAATATTCGTTAATAAGCTTTGAAGTTTGTTCATTACTAAAGACCGGGAAGGTAATCCCAACCAATAAGATAGAACTGTATATAAAGCGAGAAACAATTAACATGTTATATTCCAAAAAACTTAAGGTCATTGTAAATCAGAGGTGTGCCACAAAAAAATAATATACTCATTCGATACAATATACGTTAAAGCGGAGCTAATCAATGAGCAACAAGTTGTGCTTGTGAAGCAATAATGAAGAAGCTTGATTTAGTAAGTTTTAAGATAAAGTGTGTCGATTTTTGGATCGTTGTACCTATTTTTATATTAACAATGTCGTGACTAATTGCGCATTCTTTATTTTTACGCGATTATGCTATTACTATTCGTATCTGGTAAAAATAATGAACAACTTCCTGTATGTACTTCTTGTTTTCTTAGTCATTCCAATGAATGCGCTGGCTAATGACCACTTAACTGATCCGAGCACGCGGGAGATGGACCGCATAAACTGGATGGAATTTCAGGAGTGGATCCCAGATAAAATCAATACCGTATTACTTCCGACTGGAACATTAGAACCCCATGGTGTAGCTAATAATGGTGCAGATAATACGGCTCCATTTGCAATTTCTACCACTATCGCAAAACGAACCAATGCAATGGTCGCCCCAACACTTGCTTATGGCATGACCGGCAGTTTAGCAGCCTATCCAGGCGCGTTTAAAATGAGTGAGCAAGTTTATAAACCTTTTGTGAAAGAAATTTTACAGGGACTGGTTAAAAATAAATTTAAAAATATCATTATCATTAATGGCCATGGTGGTGGACAAACAGCTGTGCTAAACGAAGTTGCTGCTGAGATTGCAAATGAATACGGCGTGAGGACTTTAGTGATTAATTGGTGGTCATTTGCAGCGGATATCACCAAAGAAGTATTTAACGAAAATGGTGGCCACGCAGGTTGGAATGAAAACGCTTTTATACAGGCTATTGATCCATCGCTGATACAGCAAGACAGATATAATGACGACTTGGCCACTCCTTATTCTCAAAACGGCAGTTGGTCAGCGACGCCTTTTCCTTCATCAATTATTCTTTATCAAGAAGGAGAGGGATACGTCAAATTTGACCAAAAAAAAGCCGACGAATACTTTAAAAAGGTCACCGATAAAATGGCCTCCTTCATTATTGAGGTTAAAACAAAGTGGGACAAAGCAGGTCTTTAGCGGGTCTTAACACTTGCGCCTCTTAGTTAGCTAACATGACCTGATTTCTGCCAGCACTTTTGGCAGCATAAAGGGCCTGATCGGCTCGCTCAATGACGTTGTTTAAAATGTCTCCGTGCTTTTTAATAGCAACCCCGAATGATGCCGTTACCGGTGGGATTTTATCGCCTGTACGTTTATTATTAAAAACAACAGATGAAAGTTTAACCCTAATACTTTCAGCCACTTGCTGTGCTTTCCTAATATCATAACGTGGGCATAATAGCGCAAACTCTTCACCTCCAAATCGAACAGGTACAAGCGGATATTTACACTCTTTTCGCAGTAAATGACCAACAAATTTCAGAATTTGGTCACCTACTAAGTGACCATGAGTATCATTAAATATTTTGAACTTATCAATATCCATAATAATCATTGCAAGCGCTTCGCTTTCGCCACTTTCTTTAACAAACCGATGATAGATTGATTCAAACACTCGTCGGTTAGACAAGCCTGTTAATGGATCCGTATTTGCCTCTTTTTTACTCTGCTCCAGTTCCGCTCTTAACGAATTAATTTCTGTTTGAGCAACAGTTAATCGACCTTGAAACTTTTCGTTTGCGCTGCAAATGGCACTTGCATTTTTACTTAATTCGGTCAACAAAGGTGTTATTGCCGAGTCAACCTCGTGAGTGCCGAGTACTTCTAAATTATCCATAAGCGCTTGCGAGTAACCGGTTGTTTGCTGCGCCGTTTTATCCAAGGAAATAGATAAATTATCCACCATATGAGAAAAGGCTTTGTGGAACGACTCGAGCTGCTTTTCTGAGCCTTTATCCAATTGCGTTATATGTTGAATAAACAACGCTTCACCGACCTCGGTAGGACAAGTACCATAGCGTTTTATAGTTTGATCCAATTCTTTATTTAAAGCGGGAAAGGCATTCGAATAATAACTATACCATAATGTGTAATTTAGCGGATTAGGCACAATTTCATACTTGACCATGGCAGGAACGGCTTGACGAAGATAGCCTGCAGCTTGATCTGAGTTTTCGGAAAATTTCATTTTTATCTCTCGATTAGTTTGCTGGATTCTCAAACTTCTTTTGTTCATTGGACCAATGGATTGCGTCCTTAACCTGTTATATTAAGAATTTAGAGAGTTAAAGCAATAAATAAAAACGACTTTTTAGTATTATTTTTGGTCAACAGCTAGATCATATAGACTTTAGTTTAATACCCTGAGCGATCTCCCTAACAAACATGGGAATTTATTACCAGACTGAGCACATGAGTAGTTTAGCATTGGCGGTGCAGACTTATATTCGGCCTCTCACAGAAATAAATTTGCCCTTCAAAATTCGCGACTTTTAGGTTAAGTGACGGTAATTTGTTAACTTTAATCGACAAACATTTTTCATAAAATGCTAGGATAATTTTGCATAGTTTGAATATTATGCGCTTACACGTGGCGTTTTATAAATAACAGGGATCATATATGAACAACTTTTTTTCAGTTACCGGAAAAGTCGCTGTCGTTACTGGCGGCTCAAGTGGAATAGGAGCAATGATTGCGCGTGGTTTTGTTGAAAATGGCGTCAAAACCTATATAACTGCGCGCAAGATCGAGCAGCTAGAACAAACCGCGGCTGAATTATCCACTTTAGGTGAGTGCATTGCCATTCAGTCTGATTTATCAACGATGGCTGGGGTCGACGCTTTTGCCGATGATATGCTTAAAAGGGAGCCAAAAATCGACATTCTCATCAATAATGCAGGCGCGGCCTGGGGCGCTCCTATTGACGAATTTCCGGAAGCAGGATGGGACAAGGTAATGGATTTAAATGTGAAATCTATTTTCTTTTTAAGCAAACGTTTATTACCCGCACTTAGTTCAGCTGGGAATACCGATG
>JBLIBL010000171.1:0-5914 GCA_047633355.1 Polaribacter sp. | reverse complement strand
TTCCTTAGAAGCACGGCTTCGCCCAATTGAACAACCTGACAAGGACGTCAGGTTTGGGTGACGATCATCATGGACGTGTTATTGACTAACTTTTAAGGGAGTACATCAGGTTGGGTAGGCAAACTCATTTAACATCCATGTTAAATGCCCTACTGAATTCTCAAAATAATCGGCGAGCTTTGAGTCGAGTAGATGTCAAGAGCATCGGCTTTGCCGACTGAGAGATTACATCGTAGTTATTTAACGTGCGTGTCCCGATAGTGTGTTTTCTAACGGATTCATTTCGGAAAGCCATGTTAAAGCACTTATTTTAATGAATCTAATATTGTTAACCTTTGCAAAGTCAACGTGTCCTCTCATTTAAACAAATGTATTCAATAACATTTGTAGGGTATGTTGACTGTTATCTTCATCTTTGTGAGCAAAGAGTAAGTACCAAGCTTATTCAAGAAATGAAATTGATTGAATAACAGCTCAACTATCATCGTTTCTCAAATTGTTTGAATTTATACTTCTTCAGTGTGAGAAGCATAATCATCTATCCAATCCTGAAACTTGTCAGTTGTCGATTTAGTCCTTCTCGACATATTAAATTGATTGAACATAAAGTCTATTGGATCGCTCGGAGATTTAGTAATAGCTTGTTTAACTAAGCCCAGTTTTTCTGGATAAGCAAGCGAACTCCATTCTCTAGGAAAACCAAATGCGTCCGTACCTCGCCATTCAATAAGGCTAGTTATGCCATCTTTGTCCAGCCAAACGGTAATCTCATTATTCTTATGTATCTCAATACCAGCCCATGGTTTAATTATTAAGGTAATGTGATCAATTTGTTTTTGGGTGGTACGACCAAAATTATGTTTCCAACCGATATCGGATACTAATTCATGTAGAGATATTCCATTTTTTTCGGTTAAAATTTCTTTTGCTAACCCATCCAATACAGGCTTATATTCTTCTGAAAAGTATTTTTTAGCTGTGACTTCAGTGGCGTTAGATTGTTTTTCTGGCTCCTCCATGATTAGAGGTTCAAGAATAACGTCCTCTTCGATCACTGATGCTAATATTTCGTTAAGCTGTTCATCCAATTTATCAATCACGCTCTTTGGATCGATAAAATAGTCAGTTGACCATACTCTTAGAATTGTCCAACCCAAATTTTCTAAAATGATATGTCTAACTCTATCTCTATCTCTTGCAGCCGGCGAACCGTGGTATGTAGCGCCATCACACTCAATACCAACCATATAATTCCCAGGTTTGTTTGGGTGTATAATCCCCATGTCTATTCTAAACTTACTAACACCAACTTGAGTCTGAACTTTCCAACCTTTATTGCGAAGAGCATAGGCAACGCTTTCTTCAAAATAACTGTCAAACTGATCAACTCCACTTATTGCTATAGCTTTTTCAGCTAAAGCTTGTGGCCCTTTCTCAGCAAACTCCATATAGTATTTCAAATGTTGCACAGCAAGTGCTTGGGTTCTGCTCAGGTCGATCATAGAAGAGTTAAAGCTAGCAAACACATGAACTTCTGTTGTTGCACGGGTAATTGCAACGTTCAATCGTCTCTCACCGCCCGACTTATTTAAAGGCCCAAAATTCATGCTCATTGTTTTGGCACTAGGTTCTGTAGGCCCATAACAAAGGCTTAAAATTATAACATCTCGTTCGTCACCTTGAACTGATTCTAAGTTTTTAACAAAAATTGGTTCGTAGTCGTTTGTTCCTTGGAAATAGGGCTCCAAATCACTGTTTTTTCGCCTACGTTCATCTAAGCAGTCTTCGATACATCTTTGTTGGTCACTATTTAAAGTAACTACACCAATGGACAACCTAGATGTTTCACTTGAAATACGCTCTAGTATAAAGTCGGCAACTGCATTTGCTTCTTTTATATTAGTTCTGCCTGCACCTTTTGCATATAGTCCATCAACCTTATGCATAAACACTGCACTATTTTTTGTTTCCGCACTTGGAAACGTTACTAATGAATTTTCATAATAATGGCTATTCGAAAACGCAATTAGACTTTCATGACGACTTCTATAGTGGCCAGTTAGACGGTGATGAGTAAGCCTCGCAGATAAAGCTTGGTCCAAAATACTTTCAAGATCATTTTCATCATTACCATCATCTTCGCTGCTTCTAGAAAAAAAATTAGTTGGTGGCATTTGTTTTGGATCGCCAACAATGATTACATTTTTTCCTCTAGCGATAGTCCCGACCGAATCCCAAACCGTAATTTGGGATGCCTCATCAAATATTACCAAATCAAAAGCATTGAAGTCCGATGGTAAAAATTGTGCTACCGATAGAGGGGACATCATAAAACATGGTGTAAGGTGTAATAGGTTTTCACCCATTTCACTGATTAACTGACGAATCGGCTTATGATTACTCTTTTTATTAAATTCTCTAGATAACACTCCGTATTCAGCTGGTGACTGTGGTGAATTTGGATCCGGTGCAGACCCTGCCACTTTTGAGGCAATATATTCAGAAGTTGTAATTGCGACCATTGAATCTAGGTCTCTAAATTCTTGAATTAAATCTTCGTGTTTTGATGTTCTAAAGCTTCTGAGGACTTTAGAATCATCAATTAAAATTGGAGCTAACCAATTTGCCACAGCATTTTCGACTTGATGAGCGACCTCAGAACTATCTATTTGAGAAGACTCCAAAGCATCAACAACAGCATTCAACCCTTTTTCACTTGCATCTTGCTTATAACTTAACCAACTACACCAAGCATTTAGTTTAGGTGACAACTCAATTACTTTAGTTGAGGCAGATATAAATTCCTCTAAAGTCATTTCTATTGGAAATATACCGCCCACCTTATTAAAGTTCTCTAATTCACTTTGCAAACTTGAAAAATGCTTTGTTAAATTACCACAAGCAGTTACTAGTTTAGAATTAGTATAAAATTCTTCATTATCAACAAGTTGTTCTTTTAATAATGAGATCAGTTTACTGGGAGAATCTAACTGACTTGCAACTTTTCGAGAGCTATCGTATAAACTTTTTGCTCTTGTATACTCCTTCTCTAAATATGGGAGTTCCGTATCCCAGCCCTGCCATATGGAATCAGATTCAAAACCAGTCGATAAAGGAGCAATCTTTTCACATAATTTACTTATCTCGAGAAGTTTCCCTAATTCATCATTTGATAGTTCACCCTCAATACCTTGTAGCTTCATTTTTTTAGCTACTTTATTGGTAGCAAACCACTTTAGAGGCCATATTTTTTGTTGAGCTACATTAAATTGCTCAATCCATTTAGATACGTCAAAACTTTCTACCTGCGACAAATCAAAACGCATTGCAGTTGTATTTTGTGCAGTGAGTAACTTTTGTTGTAAATCGATTAGAGATCTCAAGTTTTTAACTTGATTCTTTGCATCAGCTATTAGGACAAATTTAGTAACTGATTCTGTTTGTGAAAGTAATGAAACAGCTAAAGCTACTATGTCTTCGACTGTATCTAATTTATCTGGTTCGTTAGGTAACGATAATAATCGTTTGATTTCATCTGTGCTTTTTTGAGTGTTTTGAGTTTTAACACGCAAAGACTCCAACATTACAATAATTTCAGACTGCCAAGCATTGGACCAATCTTCTCGGTTTATAATTGATAAATCAGTGAGGTCTAATGTTTCAACGTCAGCAAACGCCAAGCCAAGCTCTTTTGCAAAATCCAAGAGGACTTTTAAGTCATCCTTACTTTTTAATACAGACAACGAAATTGTATTTGGCCATCCTAAGTCTATCTTTGTTATGTCTCTATATTTTACAGAGCGGCTAATCGCTTGCCTAGGTGTAATGCCAATATTTGTTTCTTTATGTAATTCGTTTACGTACTCGTTTAAGTTTTGACGTATCTCATATAGCTTGTCAGCGTTCTTTTGCCATTCTGTGCTGCTTGCATCTTCACGCCTTGTCCAAGCCGTTTTCAATTGCTCTAAGATGGTTCTTTTATTAGCTTTGTTACTGTGTAGCTCTAAACATAAATGGTCTAGTTTAATTTTGCTAATACGGCTGTAAACAACATTTAAAGCAGCCATTTTTTCAGCTACAAATAAGACTTTTTTACCCAAAGCCAGATTATGACAAATCATATTTGCAATCGTTTCTGATTTACCAGTGCCAGGTGGCCCCTCTAGTACGAAGTCTTGCGATTTGGCAGATGCATCTATCGCTACCAACTGCGAGCTATCAGCATTAAGTGGTGCATATACATCCGATGGTTTTAATGTTTTATCTAATTCGTTTAAATCTAGAAATTGAACGTTTTGCACATAAGTTTTGCTCGGGTGCTCAATTAAATGATCAACAAACATGTTTTTCTTTAAATCATCTACCCTGTCTTTCAGGTCACGCCACATCAAATATTTTGCGAAAGAAAAAGTGCTTAACACCAATTCTTCAGCGACTTCAAATCCTTTTACATCTTTAATTTTTTCACGGACAATCGACCAAATAAGCTCTACGTCTATGCCTTTCTCGTCTTTTGGTAGCTCACTTACAAATAGAGATAAATCAATTTCATAATCAGACTGCAAAAACTCTACCAAAGTAGAATTGAATATGGGTTCCTCGCCATCTCGTTGTTTTATTCTTATTTTAGACTTAGCGCTTCTTCTTACCAATTCGACTGGAAGTAGTATAAGAGGTGCCCTAAAGGTTCGTTCATCGGTTGGATTTTCTTTCCATTTCAATATGCCAATTGCAAGAAATAATGTGTTTGAACCGCCTTCCTCAATATCAGTTTTAGCCTTACGAAATAAACTCAGAAGATTTTTTTCTAATTTTTTAGATGAGTCGTTGGCTATTAGAGTTTTATTCTGTAGTTGCTCTTTAGCATATTCCACTTGAGGATCATTCCCGCTGCGGAATCTAAAAATGTCCTTATCTCTTGCATCATCAGAAAATGGTGTATCAGATGGAGTTGTAAAACTGAAGGTTTCATTAGAAGCAAGTTCATCCTCTAATAGATCTATCTGGGGGCAAAAAAGTGTTACTGCTACAGCGTTACTTGATAGATTTAGTAATCTATTACGCCTTGTTAAATCAAGTAATTTTCTTTGCCATTGTTCTATTCTAGTTTCAGGTGTATCAGGTTTCTTTGACTCTAATATTTTAACTGGTGGTAAACTAGGTGCCTTGGGTAAAACTAATGATGTCTCTTCAGGAGTTTGTCTTTTAAGTTTCTCCTGACTGTCTTCGAGAAGTGGTAAAGGTCTAATTTGACGTCTTCTGGCCTGTTTAATATCTATTGCATAGACAAACTCTGTTTCCGAATTTTCACTAATTAAAGTGTCTGCGTATTCAATTGTTTGACCAAAAGTAATATTTGAATCGGATGTTGCTAATGTTGTTTCAAAAAGGACTAAGTCTTTAGCTACCACACGCTTTCTCAGGTCCATGGCGTCATCATTTGTCAATAATGGAAAACATTCTTCAATCAGCCAAAATCCGCAACATGCATGACTCTTTGTCAAAGCGATAACAGTATTTAGTCCAATATTCTCTAAACAGGCAGCAAAGAGTAAAGACAGATCGAGACATGCTGCCATACCATCGTTCTTAATATCTTGCGGCAACCTAACCTTCTGTCCAGTAGAAGCAAAGCTTGCTGGTGGATTAACATAAATAATTGACTCGCCGCAAATAACATTCCAAATGGCCGCTGCCATTAGATAGGGCCGTTCTCGTGTTTCCGACTGATAACCATTTAATTCACTGCCCTCACCATTTTGCTTTAAAACGTCAGATGCCCTCCTAACTAACTCATTTATATAATTTGCATTAGGAGTGACAAATGCAGCCAATAATTCGGGCATCGCATGTTCACCAGCCCAGTGGTTTTTAGGTAGAAAAATAGTTTGATAAATTTTAGATTCTAGTGGTT
>JBLIBL010000170.1:0-5955 GCA_047633355.1 Polaribacter sp. | reverse complement strand
GCTAACGTGTCTACATGAAGAGTCCAAAACCCTTCACCCACAGAAGCATTAGTTAAGTGATGCTGAATATAAGCACTGACGCTTTGTTCGCCGCCTGTATCTGCCATTTTTCCATCCGCAATTTTAAAGTTAAAAACATGTGATTAGTCGCGTTTTCGAATGAGTTAACGCTCAATACGACTTAAAATAATAATAATGGGCCATTGCACCATTAAGGTTACGAAATAGCTAATCAGTAGCGGTAAAGGTTGTAGATTTGGCCATCTGTAGACCACAACAAACATTACTATCGTAAAAATAAATTTAAGTTTCCTTCCTTTGTTAAAACTCCGCACCACTAGCTCATTTTGGCTAGCACCGGCATATTTAAACGCTAAGAAAGCAAATACTGCTCCAGATACTAAGCATATAATGCCACCATAAAGCGCTGATAATCCTGAATATTTACCTAAATATAAAGTAAAGAATAAAGTAAAAAAAACGACAACCAGACTTTGGAAAAAAAGTATTTTTCTTGCCAAATTTTGCCCTTTTTGGGTCATGCTAGTTGCCAATTTAATTCCTGATGTATTTAAACCCTAACAAAAAGCGCCAAAAGTATACTTTACTGGCGCTAATTTACAACACTAAAGTCAAGTTTGGTGCATATAAACACAAATATGGAAATTCCTACAAAGCCTTTGTTTTTGTAGGGATAATGCGGTTTAAAAGTATTAAAATTTGATTAATGAGACATTACTTAAACATACTTTACCAACGTTGCAAAATAGGAAGTCGTTATGCCTAACATTTTGTTTGGTTATTAGGCATCAATCTACTTAATATGACCCAAAATTCCGTCTAGTTGATCAAGGCTGGAAAAGTTAATCACTAACTTTCCTTTTCCTTTAGCGTTGTGAGCAATGACTACAGGTGCACCAAGGTTTTCTGATAGTTCTGTTTGTAAGCGTTGTACGTCAGGATCTTTTTTATCTGGTTCTTTTTCCTTTACAGGCTCTAATAGTCGTCGTACTAGATTTTCTGTATCCCGAACAGTGAGTCCTTTTCCAGAAACCATTTGTGCTGCTTCGTTTTGAGCATCACCTTGAAGGGCTAACAAGGCCCTTGCATGACCCATTTCAATATCACCATGTTCTAATAGTAATTTCACATCGTCATTTAAATTATTCAAACGTAACAAGTTAGTGACCGTGGTTCTGGGTTTACCGACAGCCGTCGCCACTTCTTGATGTGTCAGTTCAAATTCAACCATCAATCGGTCAAGAGCTTGTGCTTCTTCCATAGCATTGAGGTCTTCACGTTGAATATTCTCAATTAGAGCAATAGCGACTGCAGATTCATCTGGTACATCTTTTATTAAGCAGGGAATAACATCTAGTTGTGCAATTTGCGCAGCGCGCCAGCGTCTTTCACCGGCGATAATTTCATATTTATCTTCGGAAATTTGACGTACTACTATAGGCTGAATAATGCCTTGAGAACGGATAGATGAGGCTAAGTCTTCTAGAGCTTCGGATGACATGTCTTTACGCGGTTGATATTTACCAGGTTGTAAAAATTCCAAAGGGATTTTTTGCAATTCCGTTTGTTTTTCAGGTAACTCTGAACCGCTGCTTTTACCTGTTTGACTAGTGGCTAATAACGCATCTAGTCCTCTACCCAAACCTCTTTTTTTCGCCGACATGTTGTCCTCTGTATTGTTCATTCTATTTTATTATTTATACTAACTTTAGTTAGTTGTTTTATTCACTTTTCCGCGTCTTAATATCTCACCCGCCAAGGCTAAATAGGCTTTCGCACCTGTGGATGATTTATCATAATACATGGCAGGGGAACCGAAACTAGGCGCCTCTGCTAGTCGCACATTTCTGGGAATAACGGTTCTATAGACTTGATCGCCAAAATGCCTCTTAAGTTGTTCGGACACGTCATTGGCAAGCCTATTTCTAGGATCGTACATAGTGCGCAGAACACCTTCAATTTTTAATTTTGGGTTAACCACAGATGCTAACTTTTTGATGGTATCCATCAAAGCCGTGAGCCCTTCAAGCGCATAATATTCGCATTGCATGGGTACCAATACGGAATCAGCGGCGGCCATAGCATTCACTGTCAGCTGATTTAACGAAGGTGGGCAATCAATGAAAATATAATCGTAATAGTTTTTAACGGGTGCTAAGGCGTTACGAAGCCTTAATTCACGGGCAAACACTTCCATTAATTTAATTTCTGCTGCGGTAATATCACTATTACCTGCTATGAGGTGATATTTTCCAGAGGTTTCTTTAATTATTACTTCATCAATCGGCTTTTCTTCAATCAATAACTCGTAACATGTATTTTCTACGTTGTACTTGTCCACGCCACTGCCCATGGTCGCATTGCCTTGGGGGTCGAGATCAATCAATAATACTTTGCGCTTTGTGGCAGCCATTGACGCTGCTACATTGACGGCAGTTGTGGTTTTACCCACTCCACCTTTTTGATTAGCAATTGCAATGATTTTGCCCAAAATAATTGTCCACTTTTTTATTTAGAAGGCCAGAATAGAAAATACATTTAATTTGCTATTTAATTTGCTAAGAGTCGCAGTTCTAGCTTCTAGCCAACTGATTGTTTTTTAATTTTGATAATATGACGTTCACCTTCAAGGCCTGGCACGTCTAGTTTAATTATTTCTTGTAAAATAAATTCTAAAGGCAAACCATCCAGCTCATCTGTGGAAAGTTGACCTTTTAATGCAAGAAAAATACCCTGAGAATCTACCAGATGTTGGCACCAGTGCAACATATCTTTTAATGAGGCAAAAGCCCTGCTCAATACTCCATCAATTTTTATGTCAGTCACAAAATCCTCAACCCTTGATTGCACAGGTTCGATATTGTCTATTTTCAATTCATAGGCAACCTGTTTCATAAAACGTACACGTTTTCCTAGGCTATCCAACAAAATAAAGTATTTATCTGGGCACATGATAGCCAGAGGTATGCCCGGTAACCCTGGACCTGTTCCTACATCAATATAATGATTTTTATCTAAAAATGGCGCAACTACAATGGAATCGACAATATGTTTGATCACCATTTGTTGAGGATCTCGTACTGATGTCAAATTATAAGCTTTATTCCATTTATGCACCATTAACACATACTGAATAAGTTGTTGCTGCTGCTCTTCAGTGACCACTAATTCACATTTCTTCAAACTGTTTTTTAAAACAGCTAATAATTCATTTTCGAGGATAGGTTGATCATTCATTAAGCTGAAATTTTCTTTTGATCTTTAGTGGTGCCGATTAACAACCCATGTTTTTTTAAATATACCAATAGTAGTGATACTGCCGCAGGAGTAACACCTGATATTCTGCCCGCTTTACCGATAGTTTCTGGACGGGTGTCAGTTAATTTTGCGACGACTTCATTGCTCAGTCCAGAAATCTGACTGAAATCAAATTCCATAGGAATTAGAGTATTTTCATTGCGTAAAGTTTTAGCAATTTCATCTTTTTGACGCTCAATGTATCCAGCATATTTAATTTGGATTTCAACTTGTTCGGCGGCCTGTTTGTTTTCAATTTCAGGCCCAAATGCTTCTATCTGCATCAATGATTTATAGGTCATTTCTGGACGACGGATTAAATCTTCTAGCGTGTTTTCTTTGGTAACAGGATTTTTTAACAAAACATTTAACGCCCCGGTTGACTCATGAGCTGGATAAACCCATGTTGACTTGAGCCGTTGCCTTTCCATCTCAATGGCTTCTAATTTTTGATTAAAAGCTTTCCAGCGTTGTTCGTCAACCAACCCCATTTGATAACCTTTTTCAGTCAATCGAATATCTGCATTGTCTTCACGCAACAACAATCGGTATTCAGCTCGGCTGGTAAACATACGGTAGGGTTCTTTAGTGCCCATAGTAGATAGATCATCGACTAATACGCCCATGTAGGCCTGATCCCTACGTAAAGTAAATTCCTCTTTTTGTTGTACCTGTAAAGCTGCATTTGCACCAGCTAGTAGACCTTGTGCACTGGCTTCTTCATAACCCGTTGTACCGTTAATTTGACCAGCAAAAAATAAACCGCTAATAAATTTGGTTTCTAAGGTTTGCTTAAGATCCCGTGGATCGAAAAAATCATATTCGATTGCATAACCAGGACGCACGATATGCGCATTTTCAAAACCAATTATCGATCGCACAAAATCCATTTGTACGTCAAATGGCAAACTTGTAGATATTCCATTTGGGTACATTTCGATGCTGTTTAAACCTTCAGGTTCAACAAATATTTGGTGTGAATTTTTATCCGCAAAACGATGAATTTTATCTTCGATGGACGGGCAATATCTTGGTCCTATACCCTCTATAACACCTGTGTACATCGGTGATCTATCTAGGCCTCCACGAATAATGTCGTGTGTCTTTTCATTGGTGTGTGTGATGTAACAAGGTATTTGTTCAGGGTGATCGCTCGCTTTTCCCATATACGAAAATACTGGAACAGGTGTATCACCATGTTGTTTTTGCATGACATCAAAATTTAAGGTACGTGAATCTAGTCTAGCCGGCGTTCCCGTTTTTAAGCGATCAACTCTAAAAGGCAATGCTCGAAGTCTATCAGCTAATGCGATCGAAGGAGGATCGCCAGCACGGCCTCCTTTGTAGTTTTCCATACCAATATGTATGGTGCCGCCTAAAAACGTGCCTACGGTGATAACAACGCTTTTAGCATGGAATTTTAGGCCCATCTGTGTGACTACACCAACAACGCGGTCCTGCTCAACGATGAGATCATCACAAGATTGTTGGAATAAAGTTAGGTTCTCTTGGTTTTCAATTACTTTTCGAATTTCGTTACGGTACAGCGATCTGTCTGCTTGAGCACGTGTGGCACGTACCGCTGGACCTTTACTTGAATTTAAAGTTCTAAATTGAATACCAGCTTTGTCAGTTGCTAGGGCCATTGCACCGCCTAAAGCGTCTATTTCTTTAACCAAATGGCCCTTTCCTATTCCGCCGATAGCTGGATTACAAGACATTTGTCCTAGAGTTTCAATATTGTGAGTTAGCAAAAGAGTACTTGAGCCCATACGAGCAGATGCCAATGCGGCTTCTGTTCCTGCGTGGCCACCACCGACAACGATAACGTCAAAATGTTGTTGATAAAACATGATTTTCCTCAAAAGCTAAATGATCAATTTCACCCAAGTAAAATGGGACGCATATTCTATATAGATCTGAGCGTAAGTAAAATGCTTAAAAACTATTCAATTATTGTTTTTATGATCCCTTAGTATTTATAAGATCTTTTAAATACTTGTTTATTATTACTATTATTAAGGAGCCACTTTTCTGTTAATAAGTCATTATTTCTTATTTATATCAGTAAGTTATATAGAAGATAAACATGTGAATAAGGTTTGATCAAACTGGTATAAGATGGGTGTAAGTAGCCGTTTTATCCACAGGGGTGTTTGATCGTAATTCTATTCAGTGGATATAAAGGGGTTTTACATGAGTTATACATAAATTTGTCCACAAGTAATAACATCTTTTGATCTAACTGTGTATAAGTTGTGATCAAATATTAGTGATCATACAGTTAGATCATGATTTGCAAGGGAAAGATCAGAATATACAATTTTTCTTTGATCTTGTTACCACCTTTACTAATTTTTAATATTAATTTTGTTCAACCACCATTAAAAAGATCCTCTAATCGACATTTTTTCACTTTTAGTCTCTTTCTAAGTCAATATTACACTTCTACCACGGGTTTATGTATCAATGTTTACGTGTATATTGGATAGAATATAAGTTTTAATCGAGCTTGAGAGGTATTGATTTTCGCATTTTTTGATGGTTTTTTGACGATAATCACCTTAATTTTAAAGCTGATATATACATTAAGATTGCCGATCATAGTATCTATATTGATCGATTCACTAAAAGTAT
>JBLIBL010000169.1:0-5980 GCA_047633355.1 Polaribacter sp. | reverse complement strand
CGGTTCGATTCCGGCTCCGGGCACCATTTATTAAAAATCTAGCTCCGAGTTTCCCAATATTAATATTACGTATTGATTGTGTCTGCTTTGACCCGGTTTAAATACGGGTTTTTCTGATTATTGATTATTGACATATATTCCTATTTGCATTATATTTTGTCCCAAGTCCTAGGACGAAGGACGGGGTGGGTTTGTAAAAATAGGATAGAGAATAATATGAAAAGCCAGGATATACTTTTGCTTTTGAAATTAATTTCATTGCATCGTTGTAATAAATGGACAGCAAAAAATTCTACCATTGTAGATTTTAATTCTGCGCAAGAAACAAAAAATGTAAGTGAAACTTCTCAGAATTCAGAGCACATAGAAAAGGTATTCTCAGTTAGATCATTAGCTTTAGAAACGGGAATTAGTAAGTCTCAGATCAGTTTATCCCTTAACCGCTCTTTTGATGTTGGATTGGCAAAACAAGATAGAAATTTAAAGCTGCCTAAAACCAATGTGAATGCATTGGTTGAATTTATAGCTTATGGACTACGATATGTCTTCCCAGCTAAAAGTGGTGAGGTTACGCGCGGTATTGCAACTTCAATCGCCGCGCCAGTGCTTCTAGGGCAAATAATGACGTCCGGAAATTTACCACCTGTATGGCCTGATGCGTTAGGTAGCGTTAAAGGCGTAGCCATTCAACCTTTGCATAAAAATATAAGACAGGCCGTGAGTAATGATATTGTATTGTATGGTATGTTAGCGCTTACAGACGCGATCCGCATAGGCTCTTCTAGAGAAAGGAATTTGGCACTAAGAAAACTAAATACTCTAATAAAGGAATTAGAATGAGTAATATTAACTTACAGAAAGAAATGATTGAGCTTGTTGCTGTTTCTCTGGGTAAGGAGCTATTAGATTTAATGGTTTTCGTAGGCGGTTGTACTACAGGTTTATTAGTGACCGATGATTTTACGAAGGAGCAAGTTCGCTATACAGATGATGTTGATCTAGTTGTTCACGTTATAGGTAAAGGTGAATGGTATCAGCTCTTGGATAAATTAAGAGCTAAAGGCTTTCGTGAAGATATGGAATCTTCAGATAGTGTCATTTGTAGTATGGTTATCGATGGTCTAAAAGTTGATTTTATGCCGGATGATCCTAGTATTTTGAGTTTCAGTAACTGTTGGTATCCAGGTGTTTTAGAGACAGCTAGCTTACACCTAATATCCAACGAATTGACCATCCGATTGATTAGTCCAGAATATTTTGTTGCAACTAAAATAGAAGCTTTTAAAGGTCGAGGTGATAATGATGTTCTTTCAAGTCATGACATTGAAGATCTATTAAATCTTTATGCTGGACGTAGTGAGTTAGTGAGCGAGATCAAAAGAGCTGATGAAAAAGTAAGAAGCTATATCAGCCGTGAAGTAAAAAAATTACTTTCAGATATTAATTTTGAATACGCTGTTCAAAGCGCATCAAGTAATGACATTGACAGAGAGCATTTGATTTTTGAGCGCTTGGAAGCATGCTTATAACTGATTATAGGATTATAGGAAACGTGATATTCATTTTGTTGAACATTTTCAACTGGCGTATCTATGCCCTGAAGGAATTACACCCCATGCATTGGTATGAGGTTATTATTAAGAGCGATTGTAGGCAAAGGCAACATTCTTTCAGCCAAACTAACATAGGGATTGAAAAGTAGAAAATAACCGATATTGGAATAAATCAGTATAAATAAAAAAGACCTTTTAAGCGGTCTTTTATTTGACTTTAATAGGTAAGAGACTGATAATGAGCACTCCTAACGAGTCATAAGGTTTTATATATGCAAACAATTAGACCGATATTAGCTGATAACTCTACTAGCATAAGTGAGTTAAAAAAGAATCCAATGGCAGTTGTTGAGCAAGGTGATGGTTTCCCTGTGGCAGTGCTAAATAGAAATCAACCTGCGTTTTATTGTGTTCCTGCCGATGCTTATGAAATTATGATGAATAAGCTAGAAGATGTTGAACTGGCTTTATTAGTTAAAGAACGCCAAGACCAACCAGAAATTGAGGTTAGTTTAAATGACCTTTAAGCTTTTTTTTAAGCAAGATGCTAAAAAAGAGTGGGATAAGTTAGATTATACTATTAAAGCTCAGTTTAAGAAAAAACTTACTGAAAGAGTCGATAATCCTCGTGTTGAGTCTTCTCGATTAAGTGGCATGAAAGATTGTTATAAAATCAAGCTACGAAGTGCAGGTTACAGGTTGGTTTATCAAGTACGTGATAGTGAAATATTAATATCAGTTGTTGCCGTTGGTAAGCGTGATCGTAATCAGGTTTATAAGATAGCAATTAAACGAATTTAGATAGTTGGAAACAATCGAGAGTTTAAAAATGAGTGATTCGAGTAACCTGCTAGATATAGAAGAGTCACCACTTTTAATATAACCACTCAGCTTTACCCATTGATTTAAGCTGTATTGAATAGCCTTGCCTATAGCTACAAGAACGTCACACATGGTTAAATTTCTCTATTAGTGATGGAGCTAAACCAATTTGTTATAGTTTTTGATTAGCTTTGTTTAGATAACCCAAAATAAGCAATCTACCGTCTCTTGTTTTAACAAGTTTTTTTGGTATACCTTCTAGTGCAAAGTTTCGTGTACTAAACCAGTAAGCGATAAAGCGTTTATCACCTCCTGAAATAACAAATAGCTGAATATAAATTTGAATAACACTAATTGCTATCTTGATGAGATATTTCTAGGTGTTTGCATGCTTGTAGGTAAGGATTCGATAATTTGTTGTTCTGGATTTTAAACATATGTAATCATCTATAAATCAAAGTTAGATTAGTCGTTCTATAGTTGAATATGATGTAAATTTTTAGAAATTCAAAAGATAAGTTCGCAGAAAGTTTTCGGATGGCTCAATGGGGATTACAACAGGGGGTATTGTCAACTATCAGACGTCAACTTGTCGACCAATTTCGAAATCATGAGATAATCTGAGAATGCAAAATACAAAAATGTACTCAGGTTATCGTTATACCCAAAACGTTTAACGGGGCAAGCTTTCCTGCTCAAATTATCAGCCACACAGTTTGGCTATATTTTAGATTTACCCTCAGCTTCAGAGATATTGAAGAATTGCTAGCCGCTAGAAATATTGCAGTTAGTTATGGAACCTCGTGGCGTACCGTTATTTTGGTTCACGGTATTGAAGCTCGCTACATAAGGATTCTATTTCTTTTGTTGTTTGTTCGCTTGTCTTTAATGCGCTAAACAGACCTTTACTAACTTCCACTAAAAGAGGTTTGATGCTTGGAATTTCTTTTAACGTTCTATCTAACAACTACTCTTTATTCTTGGTCACACTCCTTACTCCTTGTTATTCTGTTTCTAATATGGCATTCAATATTGCCAATGACTCTTCTAAAATTTCATCCGGTGCTTGTTCAATTTTTTTAGCTTTTCTTGCTTTTAAATCGACCATTCTAATTCCGCTCAATAGAACAATTCCTTGAGTCTCAGAGTCGCACCCCATCAAACTGACCGTAAAGCCTTGTACTCTAGCAAAGTCACCACCTTGCGAAATAGGTGCTATCAAAGTCACACCAAGGCGGTTAAACGCTTTAGGTGATAAAACTAAACAAGGTCTAAAATCACCCTTTAATTCTTTACCTTCTGTTGGGTTTAAGCAGACTCTTACAATGTCACCCTTGCTAAATATCATAGCCATTACAGTTCATTGCCAATAGGGTTTACACTATCCCATTCACCAATTGATTTAGGCATTGGTGCTGAATCATCACATTTTTCAATTAACGAGCTTAGTGTATATTTTTTCTTTTTACTAACAGGCTTAAGAACAAGCTTACCTTTCACGACATCACCCTCAAAAAAAGCATCTACACCACTAGTATTAAGCTGTTGTAATAGAGGGGCAGGAATTACTATCCCCCCTTGAGTTTCCAATTTTTCTTAACGAAAAAATCATTTTCTAAATACCTTTGTAATAACAATGTGCCCACTATAACATTGTTGAATAACGTCTCAACAATGTAGTAACACTATATAAGTATCCCATGCAATGAGGTGAGATATTTAAAACAACGGGACATTTGCTTGTATATGCTTGACATATACTATAAAACAAGTAAACTAAGCATATACAAGACATATACAAGACATATACAAATAGGTATTTCAAGATGGCAACAGCATCATTGTTCACAAATGGCAAAAGCCAAGCAGTAAGAATACCAAAGTATTTAGAGTTTGAAGGCATCAACGAAGTTGAGATCACGCGAGAAGGTGATTCTATTATTTTAACGCCAAAGCGTAAATCTTGGGCGAGCTTTTCTGATATCAATAAGGCCGATAGCGATTTTATGGTTGAGCGCTCTGATATTGTTGAAGATTGTAGGGTTGTCCTTTGAAGAAAACCTACATGTTAGATACCAATATTTGTTCATTTATTATGCGCGAGCAACCGCTGCATTTACTAAAAGTACTTCAGGCTCATGTTCAAAATAAAGATCGTATTGTTGTTTCAGCCATTACCTATGCAGAAATGCGATTTGGTGCTATTGGCAAGAAAGCATCACCGAAGCACAATATTATTGTTGACGAATTTATGTTACGCATTGACAGCGTATTGTCTTGGGATAAAGAAGCTGTTGAAGCCACAACTGCCATCAAAAAAGACTTAAGTGATAAAGGCACACCTATTGGTGCGAATGACACTTCAATTGCAGGTCACGCTATATCAAGCGGTTGTGTTTTAATTACTAACAACACTAAAGAATTTGAGCGAGTTAATGATCTTTATATTGAAGATTGGACACAAGAACAATTGGAATAAATAGATTATGAATTTACAACACCATCTTAATCCTGTTCTGTCGCAAACTCTGGCTTTTTAACTTGTATGGTAGATATCACAAAATAATCTATCAACTCTAAGCTTAAAATGATCACTTTCAAAGGCCGACATATACCTCAAGAAATAATTTTACAATATGTCAGATGGTATTGCGCCTATGCTCTCAGTTATCGGAATATTGAAGAAATTATGGCGGAACAAGGTATTAGTATTGACCATATCACTTTGAATCGATGGGTCATTAAATATGCGCCATTACTTGAAAAAGCATTCCATAAAAGAAAGAAAACCCCAGACTGTCGATGGCGGCTTGCCGAAACATATTTGAAAGTCAAAGGGCAATGAAATATTATTATCGAGCAAGATCATCGGAAAGTGAAACGAATAACCCGAAATATGCTCGGGTTTAAACACTTTGATTCAGCTCAAAGCACTTTAGCCGGAATTGAATTGGTGGCAATGTTGTAGAAAGGACCAATGAAGAAAAATCTATCTGGTACTTTATCACCTGCAGAGCAATTTTATGCCCTAGTTGCCTAGAGCGGAAGTGCGTTTGGTTTTTTGATAGACATTTGTAAGTTTGCGACAGTACCGCGGGCTTAATAGCAAAAGGGTAGGTCTGGCAGTAAATGAAGTTAAAGCTGCAGCCGAAAGGGCTTTTCCATTGTTAGATGAACTATCCAAACGACATCTTGAATTTGAAGAGATTGCAGAAGTTATCTGTTCATCAATTAAACAACCTTTTTAAACTGAAATTTTTATGCCGAAGAATCCAATAAGACTCGTCGGTTATTGCGTTCTATCTTTCAGGAGGTAGTACCCAAACTAGATACCTTTGAAAATAAAACCTAAATCTGTGCGACACAATCTGTCGTACCGCCGTTGCTGGAAAGTCGTGGGTTAATAAGCAGTTAGAAGAAAATATGACTCCTTGTTTTTGGCTTACAAATGAAGTCGATTCGATTGATCCGGCTCATATAAGGCGTTTTGATATGGTTATTGAATTGAAAATCCCACCCAAAAATAAGCGTATCGAACTCATTAGAAAATATGCTGATGGACTAAAATTGTCAGATGATTCAGTGAGCCAATTAGCCGATCAAAA
>JBLIBL010000168.1:0-6105 GCA_047633355.1 Polaribacter sp. | reverse complement strand
TGAGAGATTATTCATCTCAACAATTGGCTAGAGTGGTTGGTGTTAGTCAATCTAGCGTTGTTAAGTTTTGTCAAAAGTTAGGCTATAAAGGTTATCCTGATCTTAAGTTGGCGATTAATGAATCAGTAGCAAGAAGTTCAGGTACTGCCGGGTCATCAGTAGTCAATTCATTTGCAAACTCGGCGCTTAATGATATATCAGAGCAACTTTTAAAAAGTAAGCTAGATGCTATTTCGGCTACAATCGAACTGAATAAAGAATCTTCCTTTATTACTGCGATTGAGGCTATAAAAAAAGCAGAAAAAATTCAAATATTTGGTGTGGGTGTCTCTCGATTTGTAGCAGAACATTTGGCAATTCGCTTGCTTAACTCAGATAAGTTGGCATTTGCTTTAAATGATTCGGCTTACCAAAAACAGTTTTTATCTCGATTAATAAAAGGCGATCTTTTTATTTTATTATCACCTGTTGAAGAATTAAAATTAGATAAATCGCTATTAGTAGCTATGCGAGAAAGAGGAGTGATGTTGCTGCATATCGGAAAATATTCGGCTAACGCCAATACTCATTTGTTAGATATTCATCTTTCTACCATTTCAGGTGTGGAAAACAGCTTAAAACATGATTTTGCTAAACGAGCAGCCCAACAACATATTGTTGATATTTTACTAGCAATGGCACTGTCTAATTAGTTTTTAAGTCTAAAAATGAAAAGCTAAATAGTTCAGGGGTCGGAGTCGCATTTAGAGTGTTTATTCTTGATATCTAAAGGCATAAATTTTGCTCATTTCTTGATGTGAGTTTATTCGAAAGCGACTCCGACCCCATTTTCACTAGTGATTGGCAGTTTGACTTAAACTATACTCAAGATGTTTCTATTACAGACGATTATAAGGTTCAGTTTAGGGCTGATTTATTTAACGGTTTTGATAATCAAACAGGCTATAGAATAGACCCTTCTGTCGATAACGCTACATTTGCTTAACCTAGAAGTTTGTATGCGCCAAGTCAGTCTAGAGCTGTCTGCTAACTTTTTTTCTAGAAATATAGTATAGAATAAAAAGTGAGTATTTTAGCTCCAATTTAATTGGGGATTTTTTATGAAGATCGTTTTACTCTCAAAAGCTGAAATATAATTCTTTATATAAAACTTAATTGATGGATAATTTATTTCGTTAAAACGACTAGAAAAATAGTTGGCAGACTCAATTTTTAATTCTCAATGATTTTGCAGATACAGACATAAAATAAATTAGATATTTCATTATTCTGCATTACAAAGTGACCAATAGAAACGATAGTGCTTTTTGGAATTATTGTAGAGGAATGGAAACCCTGATTCAATTAAAGATAAAATCGAACTTTATAAATCGAATGGGCGAATATTTAGAGATGGTTACGAGTTGTTTATTGATATTAGTTGGTTGTCTTTTTTATATAAAGTAGAGTTAGATAAGAAAATCAATAATAACATTATCATTGATGTATGATGTGTTTTCTAGGTAGTTTCAAATTCTGAGGTACGCATTACTTAATTTTGAAGTATTCAATTGGGTAAGGTCGTTTTTATAGAGTAGAGTTTATAAACGGAGAGTCCTATTTTGATTAGAACATTTAAGTTGAAGATATTTTTGAGTCTCATTTTGCTAATGTCGTTGTTTGTTACTCACTATTCTTGCTATTCAAAAGAATCAAAAGCTGAGCAGTTACAAGGCGAAAAGTATCATTCTTTTGACAATCAAATGACAGATGTCGATAGAGTAATTTCTTTAGCTAAAAAAAATAATAAGCTAGCTTTGATTGTGATGGGAGCTAATTGGTGCCATGACAGTCGTAGTTTAGCTAGAAACTTATTTGTGCCAGAGGTGAAAGAAGTTATTGACACTCATTATGAGTTACTTTTTACTAACGTTGGCTTTCTGGAAAAAGTTAAACCGGTCATTACGCGTTTTGGAATGCCAATAATCTACAGTACCCCAACGGCTTTAATTATTGAGCCTAATTCTGAACTACTAATTAATAGGCATAATATTCATTTAATTCGTGATGCGGATTCAGTTTCAATTGCTGACACCAAAGCTTATTTCGAAAATATTGCCATTGATCGCTCGACGTTAGTTCAAGCCTTAAGTTTTTTAGATCCAACCATTGATCAACAGAAATTAAAACAATTGAATCAACAAATTAACGATTTTGAAAATCAACAGGCTGAGCGTATTTATCAGGCTTATGATGTGATTGGTCCCCTAATTAAAGAAAAAAAGGCAGGGATGAAAAATAAGAATTTCAATAAATACTGGAGGTCAGCTTCAAAACTTAGATATAAAATTACCGATGATTTAGAAAATTTAAGAGCGAATGCAATCAGAATTGCAAAGTCAAAAGGTTTAAATGATTCAAATGAGAGATTAAACTTTCCTACCTATCCCAAGTTTGCATGGGAATAAATTGCCAACTATTAAGCAACCGATTCTTAAACTACAGATTATTATGTAGCAATTTTTACACAATTTCGACCAGATTTTTTTGCTAAGTACACGCCTTCATCTGCTTTTTTGATAAGGTGGTTTTGTACTTCTTCAAAACTCATTCTTTCAGAGTTACTGGGTGACCAAGTACTGATCCCAATTGATACCGTAATTTTAAAGTCTTGTCCGTAATCATCTTTTATAATTATTTGGGCTATGCTATGTCTAATTCTTTCTGCTATTTCTTCAGCGTGAGACTGATCGGTTTCTGGTAGCATGACAGTGAATTCTTCACCTCCAAAGCGTGATAGAACGTCAGATTGCCTTAATAATGGTTTAATCGCTTTTGCGACTGATTGCAATGCGCGATCACCGGTTAGGTGGCCATGTGTATCATTAACAGATTTAAAATGGTCAAGGTCAAGAAATAAGCATGAAAGACTAGATAAAGAGCGGGTAGCTCGGGCTATTTCTCGTGTAATTGACTGAACAAAGTAGCGCCGGTTTTTAGTTCGAGTTAAAAGATCAACCAAACTCAATAATTTAAACTGTTCTTGAGTGATTGCATTTTCAATACATATGCTCACAACCGCACCTAGGTGAGCTAAAAAGCTGGTTGCTAGACCTGGTGTAAATCTTTCGATATTGTGACTACCTAAATGTAAGCTTCCAATTAACTCACCATTTTTTGTAAGAGGGAGTTTTACCGCACTTTTTGGGATCTTTTTTGTATAGGTGAATATCTGTGCAATTTCCGTTTCATCTTGGGTGAGTGCAATACCATACTCTTTATTATCGACTGAAATATGTTCTGAATGCTTTTTTTCTAAGTACAAGGACTCTATCGCTTTCTGAGTTTCTACATAGCGCAAATTTTCAAATCTTAACTCACCATAAATATCTTTAATCAGTCCTTGCATGTCATGGTTTTTATCGACCAATATTAACTCAACGAGTTCTAAGTCAAATCGCTCATTAAGCTCAATTAATAGACGTGTATATAACGTAGATAGCGAGCTTGCGCGCAGGAAATGAAGTTCAATTTTATGAAATTTTGATTGTGACTTTTCATTGTGTTTTGCTTTGTTAATCAAAGCTGCCAAGGTCGCTTTTAATGTATGAATATTTTTTTCACCACTGATATTGGTTGGCGTGAATATTTTTTCAGTAGTTTGTATAAACGTCATTTAGTTTAATATCTCAGCACAATTAAAAACTTAATAAGTTTGGCACATATTTGACCGGCTATTATTTTATTTTGGCTATTTGTCATTTTTATCTCAAACTAATAGAGCGTGTTCAATAAATAAGCCTATACTCAGTTTAGATGTGTTAATAATGGGTTGTTTGAGTGAAAAAAGATTTAATCGAGGCGGATTTAACTGGGGCTGATTTAATCGAGACTGATTTAACTGCTAAGGTTGAGTGGTCTACAGAGTATCAGTTGCATCACAAAGATGAACGCCGTTCTTTTGACAGGCGAGAAGGCTCGGATAGGCGTAAAAATGCAGGACGTAGCATTACCGTACCTAATATGCGTAAAAATGATCGACGTATAGATAGTGAGCGTCGTAAAGTTAGACTCATTATTACCGGTAGGGCAATGGATGTTTAGCTAGCAATATATCATTTCACATTAGATTTTTAAATTTAGATCTAACCTTTTACAAAAAACAGCTAAATCAGTTACTATCCCTTTTATACCTATTAAAAAGTGGCTTTCAAGTGAAAAAGACCCTAATCTTTTTTATATCATCATTATTAATTCTACTACTTGTTCTCTTTATAAATACTTGGCTACATACACCGCTAGAAAGAGAGCAGTACCTACTTCATAAAATTGATCTTGATAAAAAGAATATTGTTCAACATATGTCTGAAGCGATTCAGTTCCAAACGATTTCAAGTTCTCAAAAGCCAATTTCAGAAACTTCTTTTAATCAGTTTGTCGATTGGCTGAAACAGACTTATCCTATTTTATTTCGGAAGTTTGAAATTCAACAAGTTGAGGGTTATAGCTTATTTTTAAAGTGGCAAGGCTCTAATGAGTCGCTTAAACCGATCCTTTTAACTGCGCATTATGATGTTGTTCCGGTTATTTCTGGTACTGAGTCTTTATGGCGTTACCCACCTTTCTCTGGAGAAATTGCGGAAGGTTATGTTTGGGGTAGAGGAGCATTAGATGATAAAGGAGCGGTAATTAGCATGCTAGAGGCTGCATCTAAGCTTGAACAACAAGGTTTTCAGCCTGAACGAAGTATTTATTTTAGTTTTGGACACGATGAAGAATTAGGCGGGGCTAATGGTGCCGGTAAAGTCGTTGAGTTTGCTAAGAACAGTAATATACAGTTTTTATGGTCTTTAGATGAAGGCGCTTTTCTTTTTGAAGGTATGATTCCGGGTGTTGAGAAAATTATGGGCACTATTAATGTGGCTGAAAAAGGTAGTGTCACACTAAAGGTCATTGCGACATCAGAAGGTGGACATTCTTCAATGCCTCCTAAACATACTGCCGTTGGTATTCTTGCTGATGCGCTCATTAAGTTAGAGAAAAACCCAATGCCTGGCGGTCTTGATGGACTCTCTTCATATTTACTTGATGCCGCTAGTCGATATATGCCTTTTAGTAAACGAATGCTTTTTGCAAATCAATGGCTGTTTAAAAAAATAATTGAAGATAAACTTTATGACTCTGTAGTAATGAAAGCACAAATGATCACTACCACTGCACCTACCATGTTATCAGCTAGCCCAAAGGCAAATGTATTAGCAATTGAGGCGGTCGCTACAGTTAATTTTAGGATCCATCCAAGAGACAGTATAAAAAGTATTACTGAGCATGTTAATCTAGTGATTAATAATCCAAATGTTCGCGTTGAACAAGTCGATGGTTGGGGGAATCCTGCGTCTAGAGTTTCATCTATAGAGTCAGAAGGTTATAAAACATTAGTACAATCTACTTATGAAATACATGACAGTGTGGTTTTAACGCCCGGTTTAATGATTGCCGCTTCAGATTCAAGACATTATAGTAAGATTAGTGATAATTCTTATCGGTTTAATCCAATGCTAGTGACTCGAGATGATATAGCTTCATTTCATGGGACTAATGAAAAAATTTCGATTAATAACTTAATTCTGGCAACTAAAATCTACAGTCGAATTATGGTGAATGGGTCTAAAAAGTAGAGAATAACAAAATTATCTCAATCAAATAAACTACTTGCTTAGGTAGTACTTGTTCTGGTAGTATGCTCTCCGTTGAGGGTAGTTATTATATGATCATTAATCACTCTACTCGGGCATTTTCTCCACAGATTTTGATTCAAGGATGAATTCTGAGTTAGCTCCGATTTGATTGTCTCCACTGTCGATTGGTTGATCGCAGGGGTGTGATAACTGAGTTGATAGGTTGAATGATTAGCTGAAAAATGTGTTTTTTACCTTACTGGAATCGATTCCGCTTTTTCGATAGATTTATATAAACTTGTTTTATATAAACCATATATGTGAGATAGCTCTGTAATGTAGTTGTACGGAACGATTGATTTTAGCCTATGGCTTTAGGTAAAATTCTTTTTTATTGGTTTGATCCGGTCGCGTTTAAAAGCAAAACCGCTATAAATATCAGTTTGTC
>JBLIBL010000167.1:0-6152 GCA_047633355.1 Polaribacter sp. | reverse complement strand
ATCTTCAGTTGCAACATTTCCAGATGCGCCTTTGGCATACGGACATCCTCCTAAACCGGAAACTGATGCGTCTATGTTACTAACGCCAGACTGCAATGACGCTAAAATATTAGCCAATGCTTGACCGTAAGTATCATGGAAGTGAACGGCTAAATGTTCCACATCAATTTCATTTTTTAATGCAGCAATTAAATTTTTGGTCTTCGAAGGTGTTCCAATGCCAATCGTATCGCCCAGAGAAATTTCATAACAACCCAGTTCTTTTAGTTTTTTTGATACTTGAACCACTTTACTGACTTCAACTTCGCCTTGAAACGGACAGCCTAAAACACAAGAAACATATCCACGAACAGGAATCCCAATGTCTTTGGCTTTTTCTAGTATAGGAATAAAGCGATCGATGCTTTCATCTATCGAACAATTAATATTGTTTTTAGAAAACGCTTCTGAAGCGGCTGCAAATATAGCGACTTCTTTTGCACCGGCAGAAACAGCATTTTCAAAACCCTTCATATTAGGTGTGAGTACAGGATAGTTTATTGCATTTTTTAAGGAAGATAAATATTCATTACTATTTATTGATTTGAGAATACTTTGATGGTCTGATAGTTGAGGCACCCATTTTGGTGAAACAAAACTGGTGGCTTCAATTACAGATAAACCACTTTCAGCAAGTAGTTCGATTAGTTTTATTTTAACATCTACAGGGACTGTTTGGGGTTCATTTTGCAGTCCATCACGAACGCCGACTTCAATAATTTTTACTTTTTCAGGAAGCATTTTAAATTTCCTCAAAGGCAACCAATTCGGCACCGTCTTCAACTAAATCGCCTGGTGAGTATAAAACATCTGTGATCACTAAAGGGCGATGTGCTTTAATTGTATGTTCCATCTTCATTGCTTCCATTATGACAATTGGTTGGTCTTTTTCAATTTCTTGACCGACTTCAACTAAGATTTCAATAACTGTACCAGGCATAGGAGCCGATAGATTTGTACATTCCTCTTGCTCGACCAAAGATTGTTTATTGTCTTTAATCTGAAATGACCAACTCATAGCGTTTTTGAAAATAACAATTTCATTTTCTTTTTTGGAAATAACGACGCGACTTTTTAACCCGTCAATATCTAATCTCAAATTGTGTTGTTCATAGGACTGATTTTCAGAAGTAAGACTCCCTGATACTAAGTATTCCTTACCGAAAATTTCAAATATAAACGACTGTTCTCGAAAATGAGCTGTGACTGTAATGCATTGTTCGTTGTGTACCATTTCTATTATATGGTGATTATCTTCATTCAGTCGCCATCCCGTTGTATCAAACCAAGGAGATGTCAAATTTTCAATAGTTGAATGGTTACTTTGTTCAAGCATGACACTTAATGCTGCCGCTGCAATGATGCTACTATCAGCATCATTGGTTAAATTACAAAGTTCTTCACCATATTTATCTAAAAAGTGAGTATCTAGATCAGCATTTATAAATGACTCATGGGATGCTAATTGATGTAAAAATTCAATATTAGTTGTTAAACCGGCCACATGAAATTCTGACAGTGCACCACGTAAACGAGCTAAAGCACTATTACGATCTTTATCCCAAACAATTAATTTGGCAACCATCGGGTCATAAAAAACACTTACCGAATCACCAGAAACTACACCTGAATCTACTCTAACATTGTGGTTTAATTTAGGTAAACCTAAATAATCTATTTTTCCAGTAACAGGTAAAAAATCATTGTTAGGATCTTCTGCATAAATGCGAGCTTCAAAAGCATGACCGTTAAAGGATAATTGCTCTTGGGTTAGTTGCAATGGTTGATTATTTGCCACTGTAATTTGCCATTCAACTAAATCTAGTCCGGTAATTTTTTCTGTAACTGGGTGCTCCACTTGAAGGCGGGTATTCATTTCCATAAAATAAAAAGAACCGTCTTCATCATATAAAAACTCAACCGTTCCAGCACCGCTGTAATTAATTGCTTTAGCAGCTTGAATGGCAACGTGTCCCATCGCATTTCTTGTTTCCTCACTCAATCCAGGTGCCGGAGCTTCTTCAATCACTTTTTGATGACGCCTTTGCACACTACAATCTCGCTCAAATAAATGTACGGCGTTACCAAAATTGTCTGCAAAAACTTGAATTTCTACATGACGAGGTTTAGTTAAATATTTTTCGACTAATACTTTATTATCACCAAATGAAGATAACGCTTCTCTTTTGCAAGACTGTAAAGCCGATATAAACTCATCGTCAGATTGAACTACTCTCATTCCTTTGCCGCCACCACCAGCGGTTGCTTTTATCAATACAGGATAACCAATTTTATTAGCTTCTTGATTTAAAAGTGTTTCATCTTGATTGTCACCATGGTATCCCTCAACCAATGGAACATTAGCTTTAGTCATGATGTTTTTTGCTTCGCTTTTGGAGCCCATAGCTTCAATTGCACCAGTAGGTGGTCCAATAAAAATAATGTTACTATCAGCGCAGGCTTTTGCGAATTCAGCGTTTTCCGATAGAAAACCATAACCTGGGTGTACTGCATCTGAATGTGAGTCCTTCGCTACCTGCAATATTTTGTCGGCTCTCAAATAGCTTTCATTTGCGGGTGACTTGCCAATATGCCAAGCTTCATCAGCTAACTTTACATGCTGAGAGTTTTGGTCCGCGTCGGAGTAAACTGCAACACATTGTATACCCATTTGCTGCGCGGTTCGGATCACTCGACAAGCGATTTCTCCGCGATTGGCAATTAGTATTTTTTGAATGTCTTTATTTTTCACAAGGCTCATTATTTCGCTAACCATTCGGTTTTAGTTTTTAAATATTTAAGTAAGGAATTATTTAAAGTTATTCTTTAAAGACGCTTTATAAAGAACTACTACAAATCTCCAACAGTTTTAACGATTGCGGAAGCCCAATGTGCAGGGCGTTTTTCTAAAAATGCACTAACGCCTTCTTTTCCTTCAACCGAAGCTCGAATATCTGCAATACGTTGTGCAGTCTCTAATATTAAAATTTCGTCAATGTTCTTATTGTTTACGTGGTTGACCAAATTTTTAGCTTGGTACATTGCATTAGGACCATTAGCTAGTATTCGATTAATATAATCACCACTTAAATCTTTAAGCTCATTCAAGGGGTAAACTTTGTGAACCAATTGAATATTTAATGCTTCTGCTACGTCAAATTTTTCTGCAGTTGCAAAATATCGTTTTGAATTTCTTTCACCAATGGCTCTTACAACGTAAGGGCTTATTACTGCCGGAATTAAACCCAATTTAACTTCAGATAAGCAAAAGACCGCTTTTTCACTAGCCAATACGATGTCGCAGCACGCAACCAAGCCAACACCTCCACCATAGGCAGCGCCCTGAACAATTGCGATGGTTGTTTTTGAACATACATATAATGCCTGCATTAATCCGGCCAGTTTCAGGGAGTCTTGGTAATTTTCTTCCCAACTGTAATTAGCCATGCGCTTCATCCAATTTAAATCGGCACCTGCGGAAAAGCTTTTACCTTTTGCATCTAATACTAACAGTCGTAAACTATTATCTTGGTCTATTGATTTAATTGCATCAGTTAAGGATTGAATAACCTTATCGTCAAATGAATTATGTAGTTCTGCACGGTCTAATGTAATCCGACCAACGCCGTTTTTAGTCTTAGTTAATAGGACGCCATTATTTGATACAGCATTTTTTTTATTGGTCATGATAAAAAGTCCTCGTAAAAATAATTTATACTAGTCAAAAAAATAAAATACATTACATTCGGAAAACACCAAACTGAGTTTTTTCGCTAGGGGCATTTAAACTTGATGCTAAGCCTAAACCTAAAACTTTTCGTGTGTCGGCTGGATCGATGATGCCATCATCCCAAAGTCGAGCAGATGCGTAATATGGATGGCCTTGTTTTTCATACATTGCTTCTATAGGTGCTTTAAATTCTTTTTCATCTTCAGCAGACCATTCAACGCCTTTGCGATCAAAGTTATCTCGTTTAACTTGCGCTAAAACGCCAGCCGCTTGTGCACCGCCCATGACTGAAATGCGAGCATTTGGCCACATCCATAAAAATCTAGGACTGTAGGCTCTTCCGCACATACCATAATTTCCTGCACCAAAACTTCCACCAACGATGACCGTATATTTAGGTACTTTTGCACAAGCTACAGCCGTTACCATTTTTGCGCCATTTTTCGCTATACCGCCATTTTCATATTTTTTACCGACCATAAAACCAGTAATGTTTTGTAAGAAAATTAATGGAATATTTCTTTGGCAACATAACTCAATAAAATGAGCGCCTTTTAGAGCTGATTCAGAAAATAATATGCCGTTGTTGGCTACAATTCCAACTGGGTAACCATCAATTTTTGCAAATCCACAGACTAATGTTGAACCATAAAGTGATTTAAATTCATCAAACTCACTGGCATCTACAATCCGCGCTATAATTTCTTTAATATCAAATGGTTGCTTAGAGTCCGTAGGAACAACACCATAAAGTTCTTCTTTTGGATAGAGTGGGGCAACTGGTTTAGCCGTTTTCCAAGGTGTATATTTTTGTTTGTTAAGGTGAGAAATAATATTTCTAGTAATACCTAATGCGTGCTGGTCATCTTGAGCTAAATGGTCGGTTACACCGGAAATTTTGCAGTGTACATTGCCACCACCTAAATCTTCAGCGGTGACTTCTTCGCCTGTAGCCGCTTTAACTAATGGTGGTCCGCCCAGAAAAATAGTGCCTTGGTCTTTTACAATGATACTTTCATCGGCCATTGCTGGAACATATGCGCCGCCGGCAGTACAGCTTCCCATTACTACGGCAATTTGAGCAATTCCTTTTGCAGACATATTTGCTTGATTATAAAAGATACGGCCGAAATGATCACGATCGGGGAATACTTGATCTTGTTGAGGTAGATTAGCACCGCCTGAGTCAACTAAATAAATACAAGGTAAATGATTTTGTTCTGCTATCTCTTGAGCGCGTAAATGTTTCTTAATTGTTTCGGGAAAATAAGTGCCGCCTTTAACCGTTGCATCGTTGGCAACAATAACGCATTCTTGTCCATTTACTAAACCAATACCAGCAATGATTCCTGCCGATGGAACTTGGTTGTCATACATATCATAAGCTGCAAACTGAGAAAACTCTAAAAACGGCGAACCAACATCAAGCAGTTGCCTTACTCTGTCTCGAGGTAATAACTTCCCCCGACCTAAATGTTTTTCATTTCTTGCTTTTCCACCACCCTCAGTGATGACTCTCATTTTGTCTTTCAAGTCGTCGACTAAAGATATCATACTATTAGCGTTACTAATAAAGTGGTGGCTTTTTGAATTTAATTTTGATTTTATTTGTGGCATTTTATTGTAATTACCTTTCTTAAATCTTTAATATCGATGTAACCGTATCGGAGAGATTAACATTTATTATACGAATTCTGTTCTCTCTAATTATCAACTTGTTAGCAAAAACAATTGCTTTTTACCTTTCGATTCTGACGTTCGTCAAGCACTAATCAAGCATTACAGCGCGACTAATTACTAGTTTCTGAACTTCACTTGTTCCTTCATAAATTTGACAAATTCGCACATCTCGATAATAACGTTCAACCGGAAAGTCATTTAAATATCCGTAACCACCAAATACTTGAATTGCATCAGAACAAATCTTTTCAGCGGCCTCAGATGCAAAAAGTTTTGCCATTGAAGCTTCTTTTAAACAGGGCTTACCCGCATCTTTCAAACGTGCTGCTCTCTGCACCATTAATCGAGCTGCATCGAGTTGAGTCGCCATATCAGCAAGTTTAAAACCGATAGCTTGGTGTTTATGAATCGCTTTTCCAAAGGCTGTTCTTTCTAAAGCATATTGCTTTGCGGACTCTAGAGCCGCTCTAGCAATGCCTACGCATTGAGATGCAATACCAATGCGTCCACCTTCTAAACCAGACAAGGCTATTTTATAACCTTCACCTTCTTTGCCCAATAAATTAGATTTTGGAATTTTGCAATCTTCGAAAGTTATTTGAGCAGTGTCAGAGGCATGTTGGCCCATTTTATTTTCGATATTGGTGACGATATAGCCTGGCGTATTAGTTTCAACAATAAATGCTGAAATACCTTTTTTCCC
>JBLIBL010000166.1:0-6206 GCA_047633355.1 Polaribacter sp. | reverse complement strand
TCTGAACTTTATAAATTCACAGCCTTACCCAGTTACTAAAGAAGCAAAATAATATTTAAATATTAACATTTTTAAAATAGTTAAATTATCTAAATATATACCTATCGCTAAAGTTCTTAGCACTTAACTACATTTATAATTCGAAATAGAATAGCATGGATTGCAAACGAAGCTGATAATTAATGCTTCACTTTAGAAACTTAGTCTAAAAAGATTGGTTTTTTTGAATTTGAACAGTTTATTTCAATTTAAAATTTGAAAATAACACCTTAAACTACAACTTACAGTTAAATCATTTCAATTATTAATATTTCATTGAGATAAGTGGCCCGTTAATGACCTAAACAATAAGCTAATTTATAGCCTTACTTTTTATAGAGGTTTTTTTATATATAAAAACTGCTTTTTGAACATCATAGAAGTTTATATTTAAAAATTTGATATTCAATTAATTAACTACAATTTTAAACTATTGAGTTTAACCTCTACAGAATAACAATAGAAGGTAACATAAACCAAACAAGTACTTTAGTTTGAGTAAATAGAAATATGAGTCAATTAAACAAATACAGTAGAACCGTAACGCAAGATCCAACGCAACCAGCAGCGCAAGCAATGTTGCATGCCATTGGATTAACTAAAGAAGATTTTTTTAAACCTATAGTTGGGATTGCAAGCACAGGTTACGAAGGCAACCCATGTAATATGCACCTCAATGATTTAGCAAAATTGGTAAAGGTAGGTACGAAAAATGAAGACATCATCGGATTAATTTTTAATACCATTGGTGTAAGCGACGGAATTTCTATGGGAACACCAGGAATGCGTTACTCATTACCATCTCGAGATATCATTGCAGATTCTATGGAAACTGTAGTTCAAGCCATGAGTTACGACGGTTTAATAACTGTTGTGGGTTGTGATAAAAATATGCCGGGAGCATTAATGGCAATGATACGCCTTGATCGCCCATCAATACTAGTCTATGGCGGAACCATTGATTCTGGTTGCCACAACGGACAAAAATTAGATGTGGTTTCTGCATTCGAAGCCTGGGGTTCTAAAGTCGCGGGCACAATGGATGAAAACGAATACCAGAGTATCGTTGAAAAAGCATGTCCTGGTGCAGGAGCTTGTGGCGGCATGTACACTGCCAACACAATGGCGTCTGCAATTGAGGCTTTAGGCATGGCGCTACCTTTCAATTCTTCTAACCCAGCATTAAGCGATGCTAAAAAAGAAGAGTCTGTTAAAGCTGGTGAGGCCTTGAGATTGCTTTTAGAGAAAGATATAAAACCAAGTGATATTATTACTAGGAAATCTCTTGAAAATGCGGTTCGATTAGTCACTATTTTAGGAGGCTCAACAAATGCAGTATTACACTTTCTAGCAATAGCAAGAGCAGCTCAAATAGAGTTCACGCTTAAAGATTTTCAAGATATAAGTGATAATACACCCTTTCTAGCTGATTTAAAACCGAGTGGGAAATATCTTATGGAAGATGTCCATACTATTGGAGGAATTCCTGCAGTGATGAAATATTTACTTACAAAAGGCATGCTTCACGGGGATTGTTTAACCGTCACGGGAAAAACAATCGCAGAGAACTTATTAGATGTTGACGACCTAAAAGAAGGACAAGACGTTATCAAACCCATTGAAGATCCAATCAAGGTTTCTGGTCACTTACGTATGCTCTATGGAAATTTAGCAACTGAAGGAAGTGTCGCTAAAATCACAGGAAAAGAAGGTTTAAGTTTTAAAGGAAAAGCGAAAGTATTCGAAGGTGAATACGCAGCAAATGATGGCATTAGAGACGGAAAAGTAGAAAAAGGAGATGTTATTGTCATTCGATACGAAGGACCAAAAGGTGGACCAGGAATGCCAGAAATGCTAAAACCAACAGCCGCAATTATGGGTGCAGGCTTAGGTAAAGATGTTGCACTAATTACCGATGGACGGTTTTCTGGAGGAACGCACGGTTTCGTCGTTGGACACATAACTCCTGAAGCTCAAGAAGGAGGGACAATCGCATTAGTTAAAGATGGTGATATCATTACAATAGACGCAGAAACCAATTCTATTTCAGTTGAAGTTTCCGAAGAAGAATTACAAAAAAGAAGACAATCATGGAAAGCACCAGCGCTGAAATTTGAGCGTGGTGTCCTTTATAAATATGCAAAAACAGTATCATCAGCATCTAAGGGCTGCGTTACTGACGAGTTCTAACACCGTCCTGAGCAGACAGGAAAGTGACCAGAAAAAACTAAAAGTTAAAAAAGTAGCACAACAGTTAAGAACACAAGAATACGAGTAATCAAATAACAGCTCCCTCTTTAGGAGGGTTTAGGGAGAAAAAACATGAATACACAAACTATAAATGCCCAAATAAAAAACAATCAAACTACTGAGCGAATCTCTGGTAGCGAAGCCATCATAAAGTGTTTGTTAGCCGAAGGTGTAGAGATCCTTTATGGATATCCTGGAGGTGCAATTATGCCCGTTTATGACGAACTATACAAGTATCAGGATAAAATTCATCACGTATTAACACGACACGAACAAGGCGCTACACATTCTGCTCAAGGTTATGCAAGAATTTCTGGTAAAGTTGGTGTCGCTATAGCAACTTCTGGTCCGGGAGCTACCAATTTAATCACAGGAATTGCAGACGCGCAAATAGACTCAACTGCAATGGTGTGCATCACTGGTCAAGTAGGCTCACATTTATTAGGAACTGATGCCTTTCAAGAAACCGATATTATTGGTATTTCTACGCCTGTGACCAAATGGAATTGTCAAATTACTAAAGCCTCTCAGATTCCTGAAGTGATGGCGAAAGCATTTTATATCGCTAAAAGCGGAAGACCAGGACCTGTTTTAGTTGACATTACGAAAGATGCACAATTTGAAGAATTCGATTTTAAATACGAAAAATGCACAAGAATACGCAGTTATGTTCCAATACCTGAAACAGATAAAAATTCATTAATAGCTGCTGCCAAATTAATAAACACCGCAAAAAAACCTTTAATAGTTTGGGGACAAGGTGTGATTTTAAGTGAAGCGGAAGCGGAATTTAAAGCCGTAGTTGAAAAAGCAGGAATTCCATCAGCTTGGACTATTTTAGGAGCTTCAGCATTACCCACATCTCACAATTTAAACGTCGGCATGTTAGGGATGCATGGCAATTATGCTCCAAATGTATTAACCAACCAATGTGATGTTTTAATTGCAATTGGAATGCGATTTGATGATCGTGTTACAGGAAATACAGCAACCTATGCAAAGCAAGCAAAAGTGATTCATTTTGAAATAGACCCTGCAGAAATTGATAAAATTATAAAGACAGACGTTGCTGTTTTAGGAGATGCCAAAGCAAGTTTAAACGCGTTATTACCATTATTGAATGAGAATTCACATAAAGTGTGGCACCAGGAGTTTAAGGATTTATATAAAATAGAATACGAGAAAGTCATTAAAGGCGATTTATATCCCACCAAAGAGGGCTTAACGATGGGAGAAGTCATCAAAGAAATTAATACACAAACCAAAGGTGACGCGGCTATTGTGAGTGATGTTGGCCAGCACCAAATGATTGCCTGTCGCTATGCTCAATTTAACACCACTAAAAGCAACATTACTTCTGGTGGATTAGGCACTATGGGCTTTGCCTTACCAGCAGCAATTGGAGCAAAAATGGCTGCACCAGAACGTGAAGTAGTCGCCATTATTGGTGATGGCGGTTACCAAATGACCATTCAAGAGTTAGGGACCATTTTTCAGCAAAAAGTACCGGTTAAAATTGTGGTCTTAAATAATGAATTCCTCGGTATGGTTCGTCAGTGGCAACAGCTCTTTTTCGATAAACGTTATGCTTCTACGGAAATGGTAAACCCCGATTTCGTAGCGATTGCCAAGGGGTATTTTATTGATGCTAGAAAAGTAACAACCAGAACAGACTTAAAAGATGCCATTAAAGAAATGATTGCTAGCGATGGCCCTTATTTTCTAGAAGTAAGAGTGGAAAAAGAGGGCAATGTATTCCCTATGATTCCTACAGGAGCAAGTGTTTCAGAGATGAGATTGGAGTAGACTACAAAAAGAGCATATGAACAGAATATTAGAGCGCTAAACATAAAAGCAGAATGGACGAACATCAATTGTATACCGTATCGATTTACACTGAAAACAATATTGGATTGTTAAACCGTATTTCGGCAATTTTTCAAAGACGACATATTAACATAGAAAGTATTAATTCTTCAGTTTCTGAAATTGAAAATGTCACTAAATGGATTATGGTCGTTAAACTTTCTGAAGACCAAATGAAAAAAATCATAGGTCAAATTGAAAAGCAAGTCGAAGTCATTAAAGCGTATTATCATACCGAAGAAGAGACGATTTACCAAGAAACATGTTTATTTAAAATTAAATCTGACTTATTGTTCAATGAACGTCAAATTCAGAATATCATAAAAGATAGTTACGCTAGAATCGTCACTGTCAATAAAGAATTTTTTGTAATTGAAAAATCTGGAAGAAAAGAAGAAATAGACTTGTTACACAGAGAACTAAGCGTTTTTGGAATCATGCAATTCACCCGCTCTGGACGTATTGCAGTGACTAAAGACGAAATGAAAATATCTACAATGCTCAAGGCGTTGCAACATTAAAAACAACCGAAAAAATGTCAAATTATTTCAACACATTATCATTAAGAAATCAATTAGAACAATTAGGAAAGTGCCGCTTTATGGACGCTTCAGAATTTGAAGAGAGTGTCAACATTTTAAAAGGAAAGAAAATCGTAATTATAGGTTGCGGTGCACAAGGTTTAAATCAAGGTTTAAATATGCGTGACTCTGGTTTAGATATCTCTTACGCCTTACGTCAAGTAGCCATTGACCAAAAACGAGATTCCTTTAAAAATGCAAGATCAAATGATTTTACTGTTGGCACCTATGAAGAGCTTATTCCTAGTGCCGATTTGGTTTTAAATTTAACACCAGATAAGCAACATTCTAATGTTGTAAAAAAGGTGATGCCCTTAATGAAAGAAGGAGCAACATTGAGCTACTCTCATGGTTTTAATATTGTTGAAGAAGGCACACAAGTGCGTGAAGATTTGACCGTGATCATGGTCGCACCGAAATGCCCAGGAACTGAAGTTCGTGAAGAATACAAGCGAGGCTTTGGAGTACCAACCTTAATTGCTGTACATCCAGAAAACGATCCTGAAGGAAAAGGTTGGGCTCAGGCAAAAGCATATGCTGTCGCAACTGGCGGCCATAAAGCGGGCGTTTTAGAATCCTCCTTTATTGCCGAAGTAAAATCTGATTTAATGGGCGAACAAACTATTTTATGTGGTTTGCTACAAACAGGTGCCATTTTATCCTTTGACAAAATGATAGAAGAAGGAATAGAGGCTGGCTATGCTGCAAAACTAATTCAATACGGTTGGGAAACCATTACTGAAGCTTTAAAACATGGCGGAATAACTAATATGATGGATCGGTTATCTAACCCGTCAAAAATTAAGGCACATCAACTTTCTGAAGAATTAAAAGATATTATGCGTCCGCTTTTTGAAAAGCATATGGATGATATTATCTCAGGTCATTTTTCAAAAACAATGATGGAAGATTGGGCTAACGCTGATGTAAATCTATTAAAATGGAGAGCTGCAACTGGCGAGACTGCATTTGAAAAAACAAAGCTAACCTCCAATCATATTAGTGAACAAGCCTATTTTGATCATGGCGTTTTGTTAGTAGCCTTTGTAAAATCTGGTGTAGAATTAGCATTCGAAACGATGGTAAGTTCTGGCATAGTTGAAGAATCTGCCTATTACGAATCCTTACACGAATTACCATTAATTGCAAATACAATTGCTAGAAAAAAATTATTTGAGATGAATCGCGTGATTTCTGATACTGCAGAATATGGCTGTTACTTATTTGACCATGCCTGTAAGCCCTTATTAGCCGATTTTATGGAAACCGTAAAAACGGATATTATTGGTCAATCATTTTCGACATCAAACTCAGTAGATAATAGTGAATTAATTGCAGTAAATAATGCAATTAGGAGTCACCCAATTGAAGCGGTTGGTCAACGTTTAAGAGCGGCTATGACCTCAATGAAAGGGATTGAAACGACTACAGTTAAAGATTCAGTTTTCGCTTAGAACATAAATGAAGTTA
>JBLIBL010000165.1:0-6235 GCA_047633355.1 Polaribacter sp. | reverse complement strand
GCTAGAGCATTAATACGAAAACCAGATGTTTTAATTCTAGATGAGGCTACTAGCGCTCTTGACCAACGGACAAAAGATTTTATTTTAGATAATATTTTAAAGGCATATAAAAACAAGATATTGATAATTGTTACTCATGATCCTTCAGTTCTCCCATTAGTAACTGATGTGGTGGATTTACAGGTAATAAAAGAGAGAAAGGTTAAAAGTGAAAATTAAAAATATTATAAAAATAATATTACCTGCTTGGTTGAAAACTTTTATTTTGGGACTAAAGAATAATTATTTAGATGGATATTCTTTAAAGTCATATTCTCAAGAAGGTGAAGATATGATTTTAAGACGATTATTTGAAAACCAAGTTGTTGGTTTTTATGTGGATGTAGGCGCGCATCACCCTAAAAGGTTTTCAAACACATATTTTTTTTATAAAAAAGGGTGGAGAGGAATTAATATAGATGCTATGCCGAATAGTATGAATCTATTTAATAGAATTCGAGCAAGAGACATAAATATAGAGAAACCAGTTTCGGATAAAAAACAAGTTTTGACTTATTATGCTTTTAATGAGCCAGCCTTAAACGGATTTTCAAAAGAGCTTTCAGAGGAAAGAAATGGTAAGGGAAATTACTTTATCGAATTTACAAAGGATATGGAAACGGCCACTTTAGAAGAAATACTTGATAGTAGCTTACCTGAAAATCAACAAGTAGACTTTTTATCGATTGATGTAGAAGGCTTGGATTTAGTGGTATTAAAATCTAATAATTTTGATAAATACAAGCCTAAAGTCATATTGATTGAGGTTTTTGGTGGTAGCTTAAATGATATTGAAAGTAATGAGATCACTAAATTTCTGAGAAATCTGGAGTATTTGGTTTATGCAAAAACAGTGAATACCGTTATTTTTGTACAACAGGAGTTTCATGAAGAGCGGTATCGAAAATGAACCTGGCCCCCATTGTCTTATTTGTTTACAACCGCCCTTGGCATTCACAGAAAACAATCCAAGCCTTGATACAAAATAAGTTATCTAGTGAGAGTGAGCTTTATATTTATGCAGATGCCCCGAAAAATGAGGGCGATTCTTTTTTTGTTCAGCAAGTCAGAGACTATATAGATAATATAACTGGATTCAAAAAAGTAACTGTGATCAAGCGAACTAAAAATTTGGGGCTTGCAAACTCCGTTATTGACGGTGTAACAACTATATTAAATAATTACGGTAAAATAATTGTTGTGGAAGATGATTTGGTTACGTCGCCTTTTTTTTTAGACTATATGAATAACGCACTTGATGTTTATCAAAATCAAAATAAAGTTATGCATATTTCGGGATACATGTTCCCAGTCTCTAACGCTGAAAAATTACCAACTACATTTTTTTATCGAGCAACAACATGTTGGGGATGGGCTACATGGAAAAGAGCATGGGATAATTTCGAACAGAGCTCTATTCGTTTGCTAGAGGATATTCATTCGCAAAAATTGGAAAACAAGTTTGATATTCAAGGTACTTATGAATATAGTTCCATGCTTAAATCTCAATCGGAAGGTGATATCGATTCGTGGGCTGTTCGTTGGTACGCAAGTGTATTCTTGAAAAATGGTTTGTGTCTTCATCCTGCAACATCACTGGTTCATAATATTGGTTTTGATGGAAGTGGCGTGCATTGTGGTCCAAATCTTTCGTTTGCGGTTGATACATTAAACACCAATTATATAGAAATTGATGAAAGTCAAGAAATTACAGAGTCGGTAGAAGGATTTTTAGCTATAGAAGAATTCAATCGTCAACTTACCCCACCTTTATATATTAGAGCTTTTTATAAACTAGTTCGCATAGTTCGAAAATTATCAGAAAGAATATTCTATAAGGATAATAAATGAATAACAATTTACCAGTTTGCCCATTATGTTCTAGCATAAATGCGAAGAAACTGGAAAGTATTAAAGTAAATGAATTAGATAAGCTCTATCACAAAGGAAGTGGTTATTCGGTAAAGAAAGTATTTAAAAATATTAACTCTTTAGAGTTATGCCGATGTGGTGATTGTGATCTGCAGTATTTTTATCCGATGGTTCCTGGTACTGAAGAATTCTATGAAAACTTACAAAAACTTGACTGGTATTATTTTGATGATAAACCTGAGTTTGATGTTGCATTAAAATACATTGACAAAGAGGATAACATTTTAGAAATAGGCTCTGGTAAAGGATCCTTTGCTAAAAAACTCTCATCAAATCAATACACGGGCTTAGAATTTAGCCAGCAAGCAATAAAGTTTGCTGAATCTAATGGGGTTCATCTTCTTGCCCAGTCAGTTGAAGACTACTCAATTGGAAATAAAAACAAACACGATGTAGTTTGTGATTTTCAAGTTCTGGAACACGTAAGTGATGTAAATACATTTTTGAGTAGCTCAGTAACTTGTTTGAAACCAGGAGGTTTGATGATTATCTCAGTTCCCTCGGCAAATTCTTTTAGTCGATATGTACGAAATTTTTGGGCTGATATGCCCCCACATCATTTAACTAGATGGACCGATCTAGCTTTAGCCAATATTGCTAAACAATATGGATTGGAGCTGCTCAATATTCATCATGAAGATCTCCAAAGCACCCATAAAATATTTTATTCTGTAACTATATTTTCAAATGCTATTTTTAGTCTATTTGGTAAATCATTTCGAAACATTGATTTGAGTTTTACAGCTAGAATACTCGGAAAAATAAGTGACTTGTTAGGTAAAGTTTTCAGTAAAGGATTGATCAGTGATGACTTGTTACCTCGCGGAATTTCTGTAGTTGCCGTGTATCGTAAAAGCGATAAAGGATAAACATCGTATATGAAATTACTTAATCTTGGTTGTGGAACAAGTCATCATGCCGATTGGACCAATATTGATTTTGTCTCTACTCATCCCAATGTAAAAGCACATAATTTATTACACGGTATCCCCTTCGCTGACCAATCATATGATGTTGTATATCACTCTCATGTGTTAGAACATTTTCCGAAAGAAGCCGCTAGAACCTTTTTATCCCAATGTAATAGGGTATTAAAAACTGGTGGGATACTTAGGGCTGTTGTTCCTGATTTAGAAAGTATAGTTAAATGTTATTTGGAAAAACTAGAACAGTGTTGTGAAGATAATTCTTGTGTTGCAGATGATTATGATTGGATTATGCTTGAGTTATATGATCAGGTAGTAAGAAATCAATCTGGTGGTGAAATGGAGTCATTTTTAGTAAATCTCAATGAAAAAGATAGACTCTTTGTCCGTGAAAGGATTGGTGATGAAGCAGAAGCAATTTGGAGATCACCTAACATTGTACCCAGAGCAAGGCGTTTGATTTTTTTGATGAATAGAATAGGTTCTAGGGCTAGTATTAAACTTCTGCGAGAAAAACTCGCTAGTTGGTTGGTATATTTAATTGCTGGTAATGCTGCCTTTAAAAGCTTTCGTGAGGGTATTTTCAGAAATCGTGGTGAAGTCCATCAATGGATGTATGATCGATATTCTCTAAAACGATTATTGGAAAATGCCGGATTTAAAGATGTGAAGGTCTGTACTGCTCATGAAAGTCGTATTTTTAAGTTTGAAAAATATTCTCTCGACGTTGCAAATGGTAACGTTCGGAAACCGGACTCTTTGTATATTGAGGCTACTAAACCTTGAAATTGTTAATACTGAACACTTCAGATACTCAAGGTGGTGCAGCAATAGCGACATATCGTGTCCATCAAGGCCTTAAAGCAATTGGTGTTAACTCTAATCTATTGGTACAAAGTAAAAAAACAAATGACATAACGGTGAATGGTGCCGTGACAAGGTGGCAATCAATTTTTGCTTTTTTTCGTCCATATATGGATGCGCTATGGGTTCGATGTTATCGCGTTCGTAACAACGTGCTTTTTTCTCCTTCGTGGGTGCCTGAAAAATTAATATCAAAGATAGACAAATTTAATCCTGATGTCATTCATTTATTTTGGGTTGCTGGTGGATTTCTTAGAATTGAAACTTTAAAAAATGTTAAGCAACCTATTGTTTGGACGTTGCATGATATGTGGCCATTTACTGGTGGATGTCATTATGATGATGAATGTGGCCGGTTTCAGCAGTCTTGTGGTAATTGTCCTGTATTACATTCGGAAAAAGAGAAAGATTTATCACGACGTATTTGGTTGCGTAAAAATAGATCTTGGGAGCACGTACCTATAGTGGTAGTCGCAACGAGTCATTGGCTTGCAGACAAGGCACGTTCTAGTTCATTGTTCAAAAAACAACGTGTTGAGGTCATTCCCAATGGCATTAATACTGATATATATAAACCAATAAATAAAGAGATGGCACGATATGCTTATAATTTGCCTAAAGATAAAAATTTAATTTTATTTTCTGCATTCAGTGCAACCACTGATAAACGTAAAGGTCACCACTTACTTGAGCAGGCTTTAAAAAAATTATCACAAACTGGCTTGGCTTCAACTTCAGAACTAGTTATTGTTGGTGCTACAAAACCTGAAACACCTCCTGATTTAGGAATGAAAATTCATTACATGGGGAATATGGGTGATGAAACAAGTCAGGTGTTACTTTATTCGGCTTCAGATGTATTAGTTGCGCCGTCTATGCAGGAAAATCTATCCAACACCGTCATGGAGTCACTCTCTTGTGGTACACCTGTAGTAGCATTTAATATTGGTGGAATGCCTGATATGATTGATAATCAAAAAAATGGTTATTTAGCTGACCCTTTTAATTCGGATGATCTTGCGGATGGAATTATGTGGGTGATTGGTAATAAAGAGCGTCATAATAAACTTTCTCAAAATGCACGTAAAACAGTAGAAAAACGGTATTCACTAAAAACCGTAGCTGAGCAATACCTAGCGCTTTATCAGGATATCCTTAAGTGATTGTTTTGAACTACTCTCGTATTAAATCATTATGATTATAGGAACTGGTCTATTGGCTCGTGCATTTTCTTATACTGTTTCTGAGCAAGATAGTGTGATTATCTATGCAGCCGGAGTTTCAAACTCAAACTGTACAGATGAGAGTGAGTTTTTACGTGAACGTACTCGTCTCGGTGCAGCATTAGAAAATTCATCGAAAATTGATACCTTTGTTTATTTTGGAACATGTAGTGTTGCTGATCCTATTGCAAAAAGCACGCCTTATGTTCAACACAAACTGTCGATGGAAAGAATGGTAAAAGCGCATCCTAATAATTTGATATTACGATTGCCACAAGTTGCTGGAAATACACCGAATCCTCATACGTTGTTAAATTTTTTATATGCACGTATCTATCGAAGTGAAAAATTTAACTTGTGGAGCAATGCGAAACGTAACATCATTGATGTGGATGATATAGTTTCCATTGCTTTGCAATTAATTGCAAATAAGTCAGAGCAAAATACTACATTTAATATTGCAAACAGTGTTAACTATCTTATGATTGATATAGTTAGTGTGATGGAAAATATTCTGAATAAACGTGCTATTTACGATCTTGTAGAACGAGGTTCAGAGTATAATATTGATACTAGTGAAATATCTTCGTTTTTGATGAAAACAAACGTTAAATTTGACGATGATTACCTCATTAATGTAATAACCAAGTATTATTGGAAACACATAAGTAACTATTCGGCACTTATCCCAAAGAAGCTAGGGAGTTTTCCATTATAAAACGCCCGTAAGGCTTCGCTGGCACTTACTTTTTGTTTACGACATGTTGGTAAATGGCCGCGTATCAAACAAAAGTTTTCAGGTAAGCGCCAATAAACCAGTCTACCCAGTCAGCACTGATTTTTTATATTCCAAGGTAACAGGGCTTCTAGTTTTCCTACCGTATCGGCAGCAGCAATATGCTTTAAAACATGGTGAAGATACTCCTAAGGCTCTAGCCCGTTGGCTTTTTCTGTTTAGATCAGGCTGTAGCAGGTCGCACTGCCTTGCGCAAAGGCGTTGCCCATGGAAATGGTGCTATTGAATCGGTACATGGTCACCTAAAACAAAAAATAGATCAGCAATTGACGCTACGTGGCAGCCTTGACTTTATTGGTTTGGCTGCTTACGAAGCCTTTCTCAATACCATTGTCGCCAAAATCAATCGACGGTGTAAAACGCGCTATGAAGAAGAAAAACCCTATTTACAAGACCTACCACACAGGCGTACCCATGATTTTAGTGAGCTGCACATTAAAGTAAATTCAAGTTAT
>JBLIBL010000164.1:0-6256 GCA_047633355.1 Polaribacter sp. | reverse complement strand
CGAAATGTAATGTGTCAACTATGTTTGCATATACAGAGATACCAGATCAACGAGAAGTTATGAGCTTAAGAGAGCTAGCGGAAAGTGAAGATTTGAAATCAATGGTCTTTATCGATATTGGTGCCAATATAGGATCTTATAGTGTATCGATGATGGATGTTTGTAAAGAAGTAATTGCATTTGAACCGCACCCATATACAGCTAATAGATGCAAAATGAATTATTTACTAAATAATGTATCTGAGAAAAAGGTTTACCAGCTAGCCTTATCGAATGAAATAGGGAGGATGTATTTTTCTGATTATGGAAATAGTTCAACTGTAAACCATATTTCAAATGACAAGAATGGAATAGAGGTGGAGGTTACCACCTTGGATTCATTTGTTGTTAAAAATAAGCTCTCAAAAAAAGAGAAATACATATTAAAAGTCGATGTGGAAGGGTTTGAGCGCCAGGTTTTTGAGGGTGGGAAAGAGTTTTTAGTAAATTATGATGTGAAGGGTATTATATTCGAGTGTTTTTCACAAGATGATGTGTTTGTTTTGTTAAAAAAATATGGTTATGAAAATATAAAAAAAATAAGTGAGAATAACTATTTGGCAACGAAATGTTTAATGGATCGAGTTGTTGAAATATCAAAAAAGGGTCTGTATCTTGACTGAAAGATTTGATTGGATTGATTATCTAAAAACGATAGGCATATTAGCCGTAATATTAGGCCATACAGCATCACCACTTGGAGATTTTATATATTCTTGGCATATGCCCTTATTTTTTATGTTAGCAGGATTTTTCATTAAAACAGATATACCCATGAGAAGTTTTATTGAAAAAGATGCTAAACGATTATTGATACCTTACTTTATTTTCGCAATATTTGGAGTGCTTATCGAGGCAATTAAACGGGTCGCTTTGAATCGCGAGGGGCTTGATTATTTAAATGAGGCTTTTGGGGTGTTTTTATGGATGGATATGGGAAGTTTATCTAATACCTATGCACTTGTATTATGGTTTCTTCCTGTTCTATTTTTTGCAAGACTTATTGTTTACTTGGTTCACGAACAGATACACAAGGGCCTTAGGCCTTTCATAATGTTGACTATGTTTTACGCTAGTTTTCTAGTTGACCTGCCATTTGGAGTTGATAATGCATTGAACTCGGTATTGTTCGTTTATATAGGTTTTTTGTATTATAAAAATTATAAGAAGGCGAGGAATTGGTTTATTTTATTGAGTATAGTCGTAGGAGGCTATTGCTTATTCTTTCAATCTTTGCCGAGCCTAGACCTAGCAACTAAAACGTATGGACTAGTATATATGAACGTTTTGTGGGCTTGCTCATTTTTTGTACTGTTAGCATTCATTTTTCAGGTAATAAAATTACCAATGGCATTGATTAAGCTGAATCGTTTTTGGGCTCAAAATACGATGATTATTTTTATAATTCATCCCTATACAAATAATTTTGCATATATCTTTAATGAGAAAATTTTAGGCGCTTCTGGAGGTTGGCAGTATATATTTTCAATTTCTGTTTCTTGTTTAGTTTCTTTGGTAAGTATTAAGGTTTTTTTAGAGCGGAAAAAGGTCATAAAAGTATATGTATGATTTAGTCTTTGTAACCCATATCCCTGCGTTTTATAAAATTAATTTATATAATGGAATAGCAAAAAAAGAAAATATTTTTGTTATTTTTATATCTAAAAACACATCAGAATTAAGAGCTGATGATTTTGTTCCATTGGCTAGTGCTTTGTTTGATTTTAAAGTTTTAGACGTAGATAATTTTCAATCTAGAAATAAAATGAAAAGTTGTTATGCGTTAATTAAGACTTTGAATAGTTTAACCTACAAAAGAATAATAGTGGGCGGGTGGGACTTGCCTGAGTTCTGGCTAGTGCTTGCTTGGGCTCATAAATCAAAGCTCAGTGTAGCCTTGGAGTCGACAATTAATGAAAGCAAATCAACTGGTATAGCAGGTTTTATTAAAAAGATTTTTTTAGCGAGAATTTCGCTGGTGTTTGCATCTGGTAAATTACATGTTGATTTATTGAATGCGCTAAATTATACGGGGGAGACCCGAATAACAAGTGGTGTGGGGCTGATAAATAAGCCAAGCTTTACACCTTCAGAAAAAAAGTATTCAAAAACATTTCTATTTGTTGGGCGGCTATCGGATGAAAAAAATATTATTAAATTGGTTTTGGTTTTTAATACTATTCCAGACTATCAATTAACTATCGTTGGCGAGGGGCCATTGGAAGAATTATTAAAAAAGTTGGCTTTAGACAATACAAAAATAGTAGGAAATGTCAAAAACAAGAATCTACCACCCTATTATCTTGCAAATGACTTTTTAATATTACCAAGCGCTAGAGAGCCGTGGGGCTTAGTTGTCGAGGAATCTCTGTACTTCGGAACGCCTGTTATTGTTTCTGAACAATGTGGAGCGAGTGAGTTAATTGTTGATGGAGAAAATGGTTTTATATTTGATTCGTTGAACTTTGATTCGTTGAAAATCCTCCTGGTATCCATTGACGTAGAGAAGTTTACTACAATAAAAGTAGCAAGCCTAAGTACTATTAATTACAAAGATTTAAAACAAATTAGCTGTTATGAGTTATGAACTTTTTTCCTTTTGAGGGATGCAAGTTGAATTATGTTATTTCCTTTTCATTTGTACGAGGAGGGGCTGCTATTGCTGCCGCCAAGTTTAAATCACTATTAGATGAATTCTCTAATCAAGAAACAATCGAGTTAAGCCAGGATTTAGCTGGTTGGGTTCAATTTCTAAAACGATTGCTTTCATTCGGGTTAGTTAAATTACAGTTTGATAATGACCGCACTAAGCATTCCCTTAATTTGTTCTCTTATGCTCCCGTTTTAGACTCTTTTAAGAAGAGCGGTTCACTTCATCATATTCATTGGATAAATAACGATACTTTGAGCGTGTGTGATTTTGATAAAATCCCATCAGGTTCGATAGTGATCTTACATGATGAATGGCTTTATTGCGGTACGGAACATTACTATAAAGTTAGTGATGCAAGTGATGATTTTATTAATGGCTATTCATTTTTTAAGCTTGGTGTTTGGGGTGTACCATGGAATGCTATTATTTGGCATATTAAGCTTAAAAAGTTGGGTAAACGAAACGATTTGATTTATACGGTACCTTCTCGATGGATGTTAATCCGTGCGCAGAGCAGTATGATGTTAAAGTATGCTGATATTCGGATATTACCTAACCCTATCGATACTGATGTTTTCTCGCCAAAAGATACGAAGTCACGAGTTTTATTTAAACAAAAGTATGAATTAGAGGAGACAGATTTTATTTTTTGCTACCGTGCGATGGGCGGTCAAAGTAGTTATTTAAAAGGTTCTCTTGTACTCGAGAAATCCCTTGAGATCTTAAGGTCCTTACTAGAGCCAAAGATTTCTTCGAAAATTAAATTTGTGGTTTTTGGTGGGAAACACATTGGTTCGTTTGATACTTGTGGGTTTACATCTCATTTGATCGGGCATATTTCTGATCCATGTGAGTTAGCTAAAGTTTATTCGGCTTCTGATTGTGTAGTCGTGTCATCATTGGTTGAGTCATTTGGTCAGGTGGCCGCTGAAGCATTATCTTGTGAAACTCCTGTAATAAGTTTTGCGTGCTCTGGTTTATTGGATATCGTCATTAATGGTCATACTGGACTTACCGCAGAGCCCTATTGTCCTGAGGATTTGGCTGGGAAGCTAAAAGAAATGGTGATGCTAACGATTGAACAAAGGAGTCAACTAGGTGTACATGGGCGAGAGCATGTCTGTAAACATTTTTCTTATTCTGTTATTGCTGAAAAGTATAAAAAAATAATAGATGATGCGTATCAGTTAAAAATAAAAAAGGATCTAAGTTAGAGTTTCAATCATTAATGTTTGCTATAACTCCTCTCAGTACATCCACTCAGCTATAGAATCAGTCATAATTCAAGATTATTCTGATATTGAATATATTGTTATTGATGGTAGTTCAACTGACAATACTATTTCTATCGTATCTGAGTATAAAGATCGTATTGCACATATTGTCAGTGAGCCAGACAAGGGTATTTATGACGCGATGAATAAAGGCATTACGCTCGCTTCTGGTGATGTGGTTGGCATTCTGAATGCAGATGATTTCTATCCAAATAATCGTGTTGTATCAGATGTAGTCAAGTGTTTTAAGGCTAACTCAGATGTCGATATGGTTTTTGGTAGTGTAGATTTTTTCTCAGCCAAAGATTTAAGCATACCTATTCGATTATATTCTTCTTTTAATTTTTCTCCATAGAAGTTACGATTTGGTTTTATGCCAGCGCACCCAGCGGCATTTATTAAACGATCAGCCTATGACAAAGTAGGATCGTATAAGCTTGAATATAAAATTGCCGCTGATTTTGATATGTTTATTCGGTTGTTATTGCATGAGAAATGTAAATATACTGCTTTAAACCAAGTGCTTGTTCGAATGCGAATAGGAGGGGTCAGTACGTGAGGTATCAGGAATTATTATGTTGCAAGTAAGGAGATGATACTTTCTTTGAATGGAAATAATATTTTAACATGTTGGCGATTTATTTTATTGCGATTGCCGATCAAGTTTTTTCAATCGTTAAAACTCAACTTTTTAAACAGTTGGTAACTTAATGAGCGCAGTAACAAAGCTAAGGTGTCATATATGGTCCCCCTCGCATTGCAAGTAAAATTTGTTCGAGCAAAGGTAGACACCTTTTACTCATTTTATTATCGAAGGCTTAGGGGTATTACGGTTATATGATTTTGGCTGGCATGCAGATATGTTTGCGTGGCTAAAATGAAATTAGGATCATGTAATTTGGCGGTAATGCTATTTGCCATCATGTAAATCAAGGGGTAGACAACTTGATTTTTTCGCCATCGGTTCAATTATTTAAGATGATATTAGCTGAAAGAAAAAGATTCTAATAACAGGGGCGACGAGGTTTGTTGGTGGAACGGTCATGCGTAAGTTGCTAAGACTTGGCGTGCCTGTCATTGCAGGTGTTCGTAAAAACAGCGAATAAGTTTCCAGTACGGTCAAGCAAATAGAAATTAGTGACATATCGTCGAATACGGATTGTATGTCTTCATCAGAGTGTGTTGAGTAAGCGCCAATAAACCCACCTACTAGTTACGCCCACTGACTTGGCAAATAATACATCTCCATAACAATCGGAGATAAACCATGCGCGAACCAAATAAATCAGAATCGCTCTCTACTGCCTGGAAGGTCCATATCCAAGACTGGCAGACGACAGAACAAAGCCAGAGCGCCTATTGTAAATCGCACGATTTAAATTATCACTGCTTCATCCGCATGGGGTTTCGTGGACTTGGCGTACTAGTTGAACAGGGATTGGAACATAACCCGTTTGACGGAGGACTGTACGTATTTACCAATCGACAACACAACAAGATCAAGTGTTTGTATTGGGGAGACAACGGTTTTGTGCTGTATTACAAAAGTCTGGCCGAAGAAAAGTTCAGCTGGCCAAGCCAATGTGATGAGCTAATTGTTGTCTAATAAGAATTGGTTTTGAAGTACAGAAGACGATTCGAATATATTCAGAGCGTTTGGGGTGTGAGATTGTGGAGCTTAATGTGCAAGCAGATCATGTACACTTGTTGGTAAAAGTACCACCAAAAATATCGATTTCAAAATTGATGGGGACGGTCAAAGGAAAAGCGGCGATTCAGGTATTTCATCAATTTCCGTATCTGAAAAAGAAACCATACTGGGGGACCCATTTTTGGGCGAAGGGTTACTGTGTTGATACAGTTGGCGTAGATGCAGAAATGATACGTCAGTATGTCAAATATCAGGAGAAGCTAGAAAGAAACCTTGAACTAAACTTTAACGATTAAACCAAAAAGGGCGACAATGCGGCTAACCTCCTCAGGGGGTTAGCCAATACACCCTTCTAGGGTGATATCAAAACCACGTTATAATAACGTGGATTTTTACTTTTCTCAGTTATTTCATGTCTTGGTACGGTTAAATTTCGATACGGCTTAGGCCTTCGTTTAACCGCTCTGGGTTCACTTTTGCCTAGTCGTTCTTAAATTATATTTCCGGCTATCGATTCAAGAAGAAGCTGGATTTGCGTATTTTAGCCTGCAAAACTACTTGCAATTAGCGGACTCGACAGGCCGAATGATTCAAGCTCTAGATGCCCTTAATCGTCCATACGTATCTTTTGATTCGACG
>JBLIBL010000163.1:0-6288 GCA_047633355.1 Polaribacter sp. | reverse complement strand
GGGAGCCTCTCCGAGTTCCTGCATAGAGTATGCGATAATTTCCGCTACCTCAAAGCTCGGCATAAATGCATAGTATTCAGTAAGCAAACGTTTAGCTTCGGCGTAATTTTGTTCCTTGTAGGCAATTATTCCATTGTACCTTTTAAGCCCTGGTATGGTTGATTGGTAATTTTCTATTGTTGAAAATTGTTCTCTGGCTTGCTTCACTTTTCCAGCCTTAGCCAAAAACTCTGAATTTAGTGCTCTAAGTCTGGGCTCATTAGGAAATATCCGTAAGGCTTCTTCCGTAGCTTGAAGCGCAAGCAACGGATTGTCCTTTCTCCCTAATAATTCAATTTTTTTAAACCAGGCAACTGAATCCTTGGGATAAAGTTCAGTCCAAGGGTGATATTCACCCAAAGCCTCATCGATAAGACCGAGTGAATTATAAATATCACCTTTTACCATCATTATTTGTGGATTGGTTGCATCACCTTTGGCGTCGAGTATCGCCAGGGCTTCCTTAGGCTTGTTTTTCCATGAGTGTAAAAGAGCAAGACCAATAATGGGAGCCTGAATAGTTGGATGCTTATTAATCGTTATTTCAAGGTATTCTTCGACAATGGCGACTTTTTCTTGGGCAATACCAATATTGATATAGCTTAATATGTTGTGTAACTGCTCTGGATTTTTTTCAACCAACTTAACACTTAATACCTGAGCTTGATCAAAATTTTCTTGACGGGCGTTGATGAGCATTAAATATCGCATCGCACCCGTATGTTTACTATCTAAGGTTAATAATTCTTCAAAAATCTTTTTAGCTTGTTCAATCTTATTGGTTTTTAGAAAAACATATCCCTCAAGTGCCATACCATCCACTGGATTAATTTGTCGCCATTTTTTGGCAATCTCCAAAGCGGCTCGTGTATCACCATTTTTCAAATGTGATTCTGCTAAAAGCAACCAAGCCTCATCAATACTTTGATCATACCTAATTGCTTCAGATAGATTATCTAAACCAGATTGATCATTAGCACTTAACTTCATAAACCCTTCCCTGAGTAAGTTTACTGCATTACCAGGGTCATATTGGTTGGCTTCACCCATGTACTCTATTGATTTAGAAAAATTGCCTGATTGAAACTGTTTGATTGCAGCAGCAGAAAGTAAACTTGCTCTATTTTTCTCGCTAAGCTGAAGACGTTCAACTTGTTCAAGCGCTGCTTCTGTATACCCTAATTTTATATTGACTTCGGCTAAAATTTTATTCGCGATATGAGCTGGCGAAATATTATTGTTGATCCTCATCAAATATTGACGTGCTGTTTCAATTTTATCTATTTTATAAGCGCTTACACCAGCAATAAATAATGCTTCTGTGGTAGCCAGACCTGCTTGCATAGATACCTCTGAATAGAGCAATGCATTTACAAAATCATCTTGTTTAAAGTTTACTTTTGCTTTCAAAAAATTTACATAAGCACCCTTAGGGTTTATCTCAAGCAAATAATCTAGGCGTTCAACTGCTTGCTCTAACTGTTCTGAAAATATATACAATTCAATTAATTGGAAATATGCTATGTAATATTCAGGAGAAATATTAATGATTTTTTGATATTCCTCAATCGCCATTTGAGTTTTAGCTAGGGCTGTGTATGCCAGAGCGGCAAGCATTGCTTTTTCTATTGGCTCATGAACACTGTCTGTAAACAGAGGAAGGATGTCGGCTGCTTCAGATGGTCTTTTTTTAGCTAATTTACTAAACCCTGTTGCTAAAAGCTTGTCATCACCTAAAAGGCTGCTGGGCGGGTTCATAGGGGATTCTATGGAATTCTCTCTGATTGAAGATAAATAGTGAAATAAATCCACACTGCTTAAGGCTAGTTCATTCAGGCCTTCCACATTCTCACTAAGTAAAAAAGCCCTGCCAAAATCATTTTGATAATAGATAGATTTGACTAATATTGGTAGGTAGTCATCAATGGGCACACCAAGATCTCGAGCGTTTCTAAGTTCCTTCTCTGCGTTAGAAAATTGCCCTGAGAGATAATAAACTTTACCTAAGCGCATTCTCGCTTTAGGATTTGTTGGGTTAATAGTTAATGCATTTTTTAGCTCAATAATCGCATTCGCAAATTGCCCTTGCTTTTGCATTAAAGCCGCTTCTTGCAAGTATTCTTCAGTGGTTTTGGGTGTGCATGCACTAAACAAAACAACTAATACAACAATTAAAATATTCCAAGCGTTCACGTCAAACTATTCCTTTTTGATAAACTTTAATGTTCCACTAGGTTACCTAAATATCGCCTACAGTACTAGGATAAGCTTTGTTTAAGACACCAGACTTAGAAGCTATTCGCTATGAAAACTGTACTATTTGACATTAAAATTGTTTTTGGAAAATTCATTTGCTCGTTCTTTCAACTGTTTGGCAAGTAACAGCAGTTTAGGATACCCAGCTAATTCTTTAAATAATCTTTTAAACATCCTAATAGTACTTACGTCTCTACTATATCTATCAATGAGTTCTTGCCCTTGGCCACCATAATTTGAAAACTTATCAGGGAAAAAAGCTTTGTTAATTGATGGCAGCGTTTTCCTTAGCTTCACAATTTCAACTTCTCTACGCCCAAGTAAACTTGATTCATTAGGATAGGTTGGCGTACAAACCCAGTTTAAATTTAAGTTAACAGGCTCCAAAGAGTGTACTTCGTGGACCATATAGCGAGGTATAAACAATAGATCCCCAGGTACGGTTTCAAATTCATAAAAATCATGGACACTGGGATTGTATTTAAAATTTTTCCCAACCAAACTAGCAAACATAAATGGAATATTTGGCAATGGAGTGTTGGGTGAAGTGACAATCCATTTCTTTTTGCCAATAATCTGTTGATTCAGTCCATGAAGACTATTACCGTCGTAGTGAGGCAGAGTTACATGCCCACCGGGCTGCATAAATAATCGCATCGGAGATTTACGCACCGACATATCTTGTCTATCCAAAACCGATTTAACAATTTCAGGTATTTTAATCATTGCATTATCGACTAAATCGGCGTCAAACCAACCCGCTTCTCGCTTATTTTCGTCGGTAAAGTTTTCTAAAATATAGCTTGGGGTTAAGACTTCTTTACTAAATGTCATTACGTTCTGAATCACCAAAGGTTTTTCTGGTAATAAGTACTTTTCCACAAATTCATCGTATGGCAGGTCAGAGAGATTTTTTTTATCTATTTTTAATCTCATTTTAAAACGCCTTAGTTACTAAAATTTAATCCTAAATAAAAATCACTATACTATTTTTTAACTTAAAGTCTAGAGAGAAAAAGTTGTCTTAGTATTCTACTTCAACTAATTTACTTGAAGTAATTAGATTCTATTTCTTGGTGAATGGGTTGTAGCGACCAGGTGACAATATTCTGTTGGGGTCAAAGGCATCTTTGATTAAGTTAGTGGTTTGCCAAAATATGTGTTCTTCATCCAAGTTTTCTTGTTGTCTTACGTCTAAACGATAAGGTACAAAACCGTATTTGGCTCCTTTTTGTATCAATTCATTGAGGCAATCATGGGCATTTTGTATTTGCGTAGGTTGATGTAAATCAAATACAATTGGAACAGTTGAATCAACACAGTCATGCTTAAGATTAGTAAATGTTATAAGTGGTTCAATACCATATTTAGGAGTGGTTTCTCTGACAAAACGAACAAAATCATTTAGAGATGATGCTGTCATTTTAATTAGAGGAGCATACCAAAGTAGCCCACAATGATCCTTCGAGGGCGATAATTCTTTGCTTTTATTTGGCCTGATCCTTGGATTACGCCAATAAGGGAGAGGCAGGGCGACCTGATTTGGAATACCTTGCATAATGTCTATGCCTTCTTGCAACGACGCCAACTGTGCCGCTATTTTTTTAACCAAGGTGACGTTAGGTAATCTTTTAAAAAAGTATGTAGCGGCTTTAATGCGTTTTGAGTCTGAAAATATCACTGCGCCAATAGTTTTAGCTTTTCTTTTAAATACTTTTTTAGTTGCCTTAACTACTTCTTTATCACCATAAATTGACCCTACCACTAACCAATGTGGTAGCTGATTTACAGAGACGATATCTTGAATTTGTTGTTCGCTCATGAGGTCGTTACTTTCAAATCCATTTGGATTTTCTGTAGTGATAGAAATCAGTCTTCGTCTATCCATTAAATTTATAGAACCAACAATACCTGCATAATTTCTTAGGATATCTTTGACCAGAGCAACGGTCTGTTCAAATTGTTCTTCATTGAATACTCTCAGGTAAAAAGCACTAAAACACTCAGGCTTAGGCGCTAGCCTAATTGTCATCTCAGAAACGATGCCTAAATTACTTTGAGTAAAAAGTCCATCAATATAGGGGCCTAAGCCCCATTTATAGGATTTATCAATGAAATCAGTATCAGATAGATCGAATGCAGAAAGCGCCGATTCAAATTGGCGCTCACAAAGTTCAGGGTGTGGGATGAATGCTTTTAAGGCAGTGCAAGCATAAAAATGATCATTATGAGGAGTAATCCCATAACCTCGTTCCAGCGCATTGCTCACAATGCCAGCTTCTGGCCCTGCACCCGTGACGGGAACCATGTATTCCCAATTGTTCTCAATCAAAAAGTCATACAGTTGCTGCTGGGTTACGCCCGGACCAAGGGTAACCAGTCCAAGTTCCTTATCAGTGCCAGTTATTTTACATAATTGACCTAGATCAAGGATAACGTTTGGGCGGCCGGAGCACAGATTAAAAGAACCATATCCCCAATTTTTATTAGTACCTACTGGGTATAGATTAAACTGCAAAGCATTGGCAAGCTTAAGAACTTTGCCTATGGTTATCTCTTTGTTGATAACGATTACACAATCAATATCTACTGGGGCTGAAAATGTTGTTTTTCCATAGTGTTCTGTAGCTTCTTTAGTCTCAATCAACAGCACGTTATCTTCTAAAGTAAACTGTTTTTTTAGTTCGTCAATAATATGCATAAAATTCTCAAATTCATGTAGAAGATCCTCTACTGGATAAGATTAAGACATTTGTTGATTTATTTTACAAGCACCTCATTGGAGATCAAACATATTTAGTGATGGTGAGATCAGGAGTGGGTTGAGGAAGTGATTTTTGGGGCAATATAGTTTTTAAATATAAAAAAAGCCAACATTAGTTGGCTTTTAATATTTCTGATTTAATTTTACTTACGTAATCTTTTTCTCAAACCCAGACCTAATAAACCTAGACCCAATAACGCTACACCCGATGGAGCAGGAACTGGAACGATATCTCTGTTCTTAAGACCAATTACGATATTGTCGAATTCACCGGCAATACCATTTGAAGTAACTCTTAGTTTTGTAAATGCGTCGGCAAAGTCAAAATCAATTGCTACATAAAGGTTTGACTCCGGATCGTCTCTGTCACCGGAAGTACCACCAGCTTCTGTTAGCAATTGTGAACCTGTGATTGTATCTATTTCAGCACCATCAATGTTGTAAAAAGTAAAATCATTATACACGTCGACCGAACCCCAGTAGAAACCAAGGAACGTGATTCCTACATCACCATTTGCAAGTAAGAAATCTTCGTAATCAACCTCAACCCAAGAAGGGACTGTTCCACCTTCTGAAGGGGTGTAACCAAAACAAGTTTCGTCAGCAAGTGGAGCCGCTGCTACACCGTTCTGTGTTCCTTTTCGAACTCCAAAAGAGGCCCCTACAACACTTTCTGTTATTTTAATACCAGCACCAGTACCATTAACTGCACATCCAGAAGAGTCATTACCTTCATTAAATGTAATATCACCAACAGGGAACTGAACTGTTCCACCCGGCGCCTGTCCTGGTGCTAATGTTTGAGTAGCCTGGTCAAACGTTTCAACGAAAAAACCGCCTGAACCATCTGTAAGGTTACTAGAAGGAACATTGACACTGGTAAGTCCAGAATTGTCAGTTGCTAATTGAGCAACTCCGTTAAGGTTGCTTGAGTTTCCGACACTAATTGATGCTGCACTAGCACTGCCGACTACTGTCATTGCTAATACCACACTAGCCGATAGTACTTTGATGTTTGTTAAAAATTTGTTTTTCATAATTTATCCCTTTTTAAATTAATTTATCACTGCTATGAATAACAATGCAGTCATCGTGCCAAAAATAAAATTCTTCATGAAAACAGAGGCTTGTATTTTTTTGTTGTTTTGGGGAAATCGAAATTGTAAAAAAAGCTGACATTTTTTAGGCTATTGATCAATTTTAAATTGGCTGATTATCTTTTTATCGAT
>JBLIBL010000162.1:0-6326 GCA_047633355.1 Polaribacter sp. | reverse complement strand
ACTTTTTTACCTCGAATAAGTTCAAGTAGCTCAATAGGAACACGAGAGTTATGGCATTCTAGTGAAATAATATCGATACTAGATTTTTGTAGCTTAGGTAAAATTTCTTCATATTGTCGCCATTCAGATCCCAATGTCTTTTTCCAATCTGTATTGGCTTTGATGCCATAGCCATAACAAATATGTAAAGCCGTTTCACATTTTAGTCCTTCAACTGCTCTTTCTAGACAGGCAATACCCCAATCATTAACATCATCAAAGAATACATTGAATGCAGGTTCATCAAATTGAATAATATCGACCCCCACTGCCTCTAAATCTTTGGCTTCTTGATTGAGGATTTTGGCAAATTCCCAAGCTAGTTTTTCGCGACTTTGATAATGATCATCATAAAGCGTGTCTATCATCGTCATGGGTCCTGGTAGAGCCCATTTAATGCGTTTATTAGTTTGCTGGCGTAAAAGTTTGGCATCTTCAACAAATACTGGCTTTGGGCGAGAAACAGCACCCACTACAGTGGGTACACTGGCATCATAGCGATCACGAATTTTAACCGTTTGACGATTCTCAAAATCAACCCCGGTCAAGTGCTCAATAAACGTGGTAACAAAATGTTGACGGGTTTGCTCACCATCACTTACGATATCAATTCCTGCATGCTGTTGTTCTTGTAAGGACAAACGCAACGCATCGTTTTTGCCGTCAATTAATTCCTCACCCTGCAATTTCCAGGGTGACCATAATGTTTTTGGTTGTGCAAGCCACGAGGGCTTAGGTAAACTGCCTGCTGTCGACGTAGGTAATAATGTTTTCATAATAATACTGCCGTACCTATAAGTTAATTAGGTTAAGTTAATAAGGTTGGGTTAATTAAGTTGGGTTAATCAAGTTAATTAAAGCGCGTAACTAGCAGACCACTGCTCAAGCACTCTTTGATATGGTTTAATAAAGTGTTCCTCAGCAAATTTCCCCTGCTTAATAGCCAACTCACCGCGTTCTTCCCGGTCATAAATAATTTGAGTTAACGAGTGGTCTTGGTTATTCAAACTTGGTTGATAACAATTTCCTGCAGCAGCATTTGCATTATAAATTTCAGGTCGATAAATCTTTTGAAACGTTCCCATTGTGCTGATGGTGCTTATCAACTCAAGATTACTGTAATCATTTAATAAATCGCCAAAAAAGTAGAAGGCCAAAGGCGCAACACTATTGGGCGCCATAAAATAGCGAACCTGTAAGCCCATTTTTTTGAAATATTGCTCCGTCAAAGATGATTCATTGGGCAAATATTCAAAACCCAGTAGAGGATGTTGATTTTCAGTTCGATGGTAGGTCTTATTATCCGAAACACTTATACAGATAACAGGTGGCTTATTAAAATGCTGCTTATAAGTATTCGAGTTCACAAAATACTTAAATAGTTTTCCATGCAGTTCACCGAAACTATCTGGAATACTAAATTCAGATTGGCCTTTATTATGCTCAGACAACAATATATTAAAATCATAGTCTCGCACGTAAGAAGAAAAGTTGTTTCCTACAATGCCTTCAATACGCTCGCTGGTTTGATGATCAACAATGGTAGTTTTCAATACTTCAATCGATGGGAAAGTCTGGCCACTGTCCTCAATATCTATATCAACAGAAATGATTTCGAGCTCGACAGAATAGCGCTCTGCTTTAGGGTTATCCCAGTAGGCTAACGCATTGAAACTATTATCAATCATTTTTAAAGTATTACGCAAATTTTGTTGACGACTCTTTCCCCTAGCTAAATTAGCAAAGTTAGTCGTCATGCGTGAATTGTCCGAAGGATAATAGTTTTCATTGAGACAAGTGTTTTTAATAGTAAATGTAAAGTTTTCGTTCATGATTATCTAGTATCCAATTTCTGTAATAAAACCTAAATTTATTCCTGTACTGCCGAATTTTTTCAATTTTTTTCTAACTTCTCAGTTAATCGTCTTCACAGTCTTCTTTGGTTTATACCTAACGATTTAATTAAGAACCTACTGCAATGTTATCTAAAACTAGAAACAGAACATGATTTATACTTGGTTCATTACATGAGTAAAATTGATTTTAATTCATTGATATATGCAATATATTCATGGATTGTTTTATACGTCAGTCTTGAAGCATTCCTACTAATCACTACGAGGTTATGTGTTCACACAGTTAGTCACCAATTCAAACAAGCGACAATAGAGCATTCTTCTTTCGAACGCCTAAGTAATCCATAATCTCAATGTTTTTCATTCAAGATTACACAGAGCAAAGTTGAATCTTTTATTTAACTTTATCAAACTGAAACTTTCCAGTTTCCAGACAGCCACTAATTTTACTTACACTATCTTTGCTGAACACGAAGGGGTTGATTCTTCCAGAATCAAGGCTAATAAAAGTTATTTTTCAGTTGAGACTAAGTGTGAAAGATGTTCTTCAGTAGGTGTCTTAGTCATCAGTTTTCCATCAATAATGCTCAACTTCGATATGTAACCTCCTTCATAACCAATATCATTGACCATTTTGGATGATCAATGGCCACAGTTTAGTTTTCACACCACATGGATCCATTACGGACGTAAGAGAATTCATTTTATCAGACTATTTTTATCAGACTATATTGAGTGAAAAATCATCATATGATTAATTTATCCTCACTGGCGGCACTTTGACGAAAGATAAAAGACATTCCTAAATATTGAATTTGTCTACACAATCTACTTGTAAAATTACTGGTGCTAATGGTGACTTCGTCAGATAAAACGACAAGTATGATCAGGTCAGTTTGAGTATAAATCTGACCTAAAAAAGTAAAATATACAAGTATTGTTAGACACTTTGAGCCTAAAGATAGCATCATATTCAAGGCTCACGGTAGCAAAGTCATGTTTGTACTACCATTGAACCTTATTGTGATCCAAAAACGATGATGTTACCTGCAATTCTTTGGAATCTATGAGTGTTTGTGTTTGCTTTAGAGTTCTCGTAAATAAGTTTTCATAACAACAATTCTCTGTAGCGTTGAGCCCAACCCACGCATTGCGACTCGATTTCTTCGCTGCATAAAGGCAATGATCAGCTATACCTATCACCTGTGACCACTCCACAGCATCGGTGTTTTTTGTAGAAAAAGGATAACAAGCAAAACCGATAGAACACGTTTCTTTAAGGGGTTTATTTCCACCTATATCAAAATTGTATTCCTCTATAGTTGTTCTCAATCTCTCTGCTAATTCAGGTGCGTTGACACGATCCGTAAATCGCGCAACAACCAAGAATTCTTCACCACCCCATCGGATCAGATAATCTGTTTCTCGGAAAACTTGTTCAAGAATATCTTTAATTTGAATTAAAACAGCATCACCTGCAGCATGCCCGTGGAGATCATTGACCAATTTGAAATCATCAAGGTCAATAAGGAAACATATAAGGTCTAACTCTTGCTGTTCATTTTTGTTTCTACTTTGGTATTGTCGTCTAACCAGAGCAATATCATTGCTAATATTATTTTGTAGAAACCTTCTGTTTTTTAAACCTGTTAATTGGTCGGTAGTACTGGCCTCTTCTAGTTGCGTGTAAGCTTCTTTCAACTTCTTAGTACGTTCTTTAACCTTATCCTCTAATTGAGTGTTCAGGTTACGCTCAAAGATTACTCTTTTTTGTTGTTTGCGAAGAAAAATAAAAAATATCATACTAAAAATAAATGCATAAATTGTATAGGCCCACCAAGTTTTCCATGGCGGGGGTAATATCGTTATCTTTAATGAGGCGCCTTCTTCATTCCAATAACCATCAGGATTACTGGCTTTTACTTTAAAGGTATAATCACCATCAGGAAGATTGGTATACGTTGCTCTTCGGTGCTTGTAATCTGTCGTTACCCAGTTTTTATCCAGGCCAACTAGTTGATAAGCGTATTGATTTTTTCGCGGGTTGGTAAAATCTAATGCTGTAAATTCAAAAGCAATAATATTATCATTATGGGTTAACGTTATCGCTTTAGTAGTGTTAATAGATTGCGACAAACTAAAACCAGTTTCATTAATAGATGAAGGATTGTCTGATAAAACGTTCTCCATTTCGGGGGTGTCAGCTGGGATAATTGGTACCAATTCATTTAATAACAACATTTCCGTCAACACCACCTTAGGTGGTTGGATATCATCTATTATTTTTTCAGGAAAAAAACGATTAAACCCGTTTGGACCACCAAAGAAAATTTCACCTTCATCACTTTTAAATGATGCCCCTTCGTTAAAATCATTACCTTGTAGGCCATCACTTATATTGTAATTTTTAAAAGTTTTTGTTTTTGGGTCAAAGCGAGATACCCCCAGATTAGTGCTTAGCCATAAATTGCCCTTAATGTCTTCTTCAATACTGTAAACAATGTCACTTGGTAAGCCATTCTTTTCATTATAATGCTTCAATGTGTCAGATTTTTTATCCAAAAGGTTGAGGCCCCCACCGTGTGTACCAATCCATAGGTTACCTTTGCTATCCTCAAATATATCCATGATGTAATCATTGCTCAGGCTATGTGGATTACCAATTTCCTGGCGATAATTAATAAATTGTGCTGTACGTGGGTTGATTTTTGAGACGCCATTATAAAATGTACCTACCCAAATATTACCTTGCTTATCTTCTGCAATCGTATTGATTATGTTACTACTAAGACTGTTTTTATCAGATACGTGATGACGATAATGGCTAAATTTCTTAGTTTTAAGATTGAATTGATTGAGCCCTCCACTTGTCCCGATCCAAAGATTACCAAGGCTATCTTCTTTAATACTTTGAATATAGTTTCCACTCAGACTATTAGGGTCATTTGCCTGATGTCGATAATGCCTAAACTGTTCGGTTATAGGGTTAAATTGATTAAGCCCATCATGTGTACCTATCCAAATATTACCTTGGCTATCCCTCGCAATACTCGTAATAGAGTCACTACTCAAACTATTGAGGTCATTTTCCTGACGATGGTAATGGCTAAACTGCTTCATTTTCATATCAAATTTATTCAGTCCCATATCTGTACCAATCCAAAGATTACCTTGATTGTCATCGGTAATTGCCCAGACACTCGCGTCGCTGAGGCTACTAGGAACATTGACCTGATTACGATAATGCTTAAACTCTTTGGATTTTGGATTAAATTGATAGAGGCCACTGTCACGTGTACCAACCCAAATATTACCTTGGTTATCCTCAAAAAGGCTACTTATGGTGTCATTACTAAGGCTATCTGAATAACTAGCTTGGTGACGATAATGACTGAACTGCTCAGTTTTTGGATTAAATTTATTGAGCCCATTAGTTGTGGCTAACCAAAGGTCGCCCTTGCTATCTTCGATAATAATGCTGACTGTGTCGTCACTTAGACCATTACCGTCATCAGGTTGTTGACGATAATGCTTAAACTGTCCAGTTTTTGAATTAAATTTATTGAGTCCACCTGTAAGTGTACCAACCCAAATATTATCTTGATTGTCTTCTAAAATACTGATGACGAAATCACTACTCAAACTATTGGGGTCATCGGATTGATGACGATAACGTCTAAACTGCCCAGTTTTTGAATTAAATTTATTCAGCCCACTAGCTGTGGCTAGCCAAATACCACCTCGGCCATCCACCAAAATGTCTGACACATAATTATCACTTAAGCTGTTTGAGTTATTAGCCTGATTACGGTGGTGAATAAACTGTTTGGTTTTTGGATTATATTGATTGAGACCGCCGTTACGTGTTCCAATCCAAATATTACCTTGGCTATCTTCAGCAATACTTCTAACAAAATCATCACTCAAACTATTGGTGTCATCAGTCTGATGTCGAAAATGGATAAACAGCTCGGTTTTCGGGTTGAATAAATTGAGCCCTCTATTTGTTCCAACCCACAAGTTACCTTGACTGTCCTCGATTATCGAAGTAATAAAATTATCAGAAAGAGAATTAATGTCAGAGGGGTCGTTTCTAAAAATTTTTACATCATATCCATCATACCTAGCGAGTCCATCTGTTGTACCAAACCATAGGAACCCTCCACTATCTTGCAAAATAACGCGGCCTCTATTAACAGTTAAGCCCTCACCAATGTTTACACGTTCAAAACGGATTGAAGGGTCTGCTGCAAAAGTAATTGAGGAATTAATAAGAAACAAGAGAGATAAAACAAACTGGATTATTTTTATTTTTCTAAACAAATGGGAGACTACCTTATACACAATAAATCTAATTAGTTTGGCTTATTTAATGGTTAATTAAACCGGGTTAGTCTTGAGTGAACATAATTAAGCCTATGGCTACTTTTT
>JBLIBL010000161.1:0-6391 GCA_047633355.1 Polaribacter sp. | reverse complement strand
GACGATTTGGTTATACCAATATAAGCGGTAATGTTGATCGAGGAAGTGTTTATGGTGGTTTTCTGTCATTGATATTGTGCAAGTTTTAACGCAACACGCTGATTACAAAGCAGCAAGGAATTATTGGAAGGTTATAAAAAGCAGAATGTCTAAAGAGGGTATAATATAGTCGACGCTGCAGAAATATTTAGCGTTCACTGCCGAGCAGGCAGCTTAGAAATCATCTGGGAGAAGCAAGGGGGGTATGTGCTATGGGCAATTCAAGCCCGAGGATTTTTTGAACCTGTGAGTCAAGTCTGATTAGTTGTGTATTTATAATGATAATGAGATTTTAATATATCATTTATATCCATAATGAGATTCAATCTTGCTCTTTGTTAAAATGCCATAAATTTTCTCAGATGTTGCTGTGACGGTTCTAAAAACATAAATCGCGTTAACATCTTCACGCTCCATTGTATCTAATGCTTCTTCTAAGTTGGCTTGTAAATAAACCGACGCGATGTTTTGTCTATCTGCTGGTATTGCGAGTAAATCAATTTCTTTATTTTTCAACTCAGATTCATCTGGGAGCTCTATACTCTTATCTACACCTTTTTGCTTGATTGACTCCCTGCTTTCTTTTAACTCTAGAATATAGCGTGCTAAATCGTTTGCAGCCAATAAAGAATTAGCTTCTTCATTTTGGCGAATAAGAATCCACTTAGGAGTATCTATTAATAGTTTATCGGCTTCATTTAAACTAATAAATTTATTATTATGTACCACTAGCTTTCGCTCCATTAGACCCGCGACTCCAACGCTCCGTAGATATTGTGAAAGCGGGTTGATTCTTAATTCTAATCCTTTTGAGCGTAGTTGCGAATGAAAAATGGAGCTTTGTTTGAAAACTTGAGAGACCATTAAGTTACTGACAACAACGGCAATCATCCCAGGTAATAAAACGTTGGGGTTGTTGGTTAATTCTAACAAGGTCATAAGAGCAGCTAACGGAGCCTGCAAAATTGCGCTCATCATGGTTGCCATACCTACCATTGAATAGAATGCATATTCAGATGCATAGTCAGGTAATAGCATGGCGCCTAGTGAGCCAATTATTCCGCCAATCATGGCTCCAATAAACATGCTTGGACCAATCGCTCCTCCCGGCAATGAAAGGCCGGAACAAAGTATGGTTGCTAACAGCTTTCCTATAAATGCAACGACCAATATTTGTAATGTTAAGTTTCCGTGTAGCGCAGCATTAACTGTGTCGTATCCTATTCCCATTACTTCAGGCGCTGCGAGCGCGATGGTGCCAACACTCATACCGGCAACACTGCATTTTAACCATGTTGACCAATGACTGGTCTTTTCGCTAACAATGGAAGTGCCTTTAATAAAAATAGCGGCAATTGTTCCAATAATTAAGCCAAGCAGAACAAAATTGGGTATTTCCCATAAAGACTGTAAGTCGACCGTTGGAACAACAAAGGCAACATTATTTCCAAAAACAATTCGTGAAAGAATAGCGGCAGAGACCGAGGAGAGTATTAAGGGAATAAAGCTGGCAACGGCATATTCCATCATCACCACTTCCATCGCAAAAATAACGCCCGCTAAAGGGGTGTTGAAACTAGCTGAAATAGCAGCGGCCGTTCCACATCCAACCAAGACACGAATGCTATTATTAGGAAGGTTTAATTTTTGACCTAACCAACTGCCTGATGCAGATCCTAGATGAATTCCAGGACCTTCTCGTCCAACCGATTGACCGCTTGCAATGGTTAAGCCTCCTATCAAAAATTGAACCAGTGCATTACGCCAATTTAAATAACCTTGGTGAAACGACATTCTTTCAATAACGTGAGCAACGCCAACTTGACGATAATGCTTGCCAACTTTATGTAAAATATAGCCAACGACAAAACCACCAATGGTTGGCAAGATAAATCGAAACCAATAGGGCGATGACTCAAAATCTCCAGTGGTTTCTTGGGTGTGCCATAAAACAAACCCGCTTTCGATAAAAAGTCTAAAAAGAACAATGACGCCACCTGCCAGAATTCCACAGACAAAGCCCAAAGCAGCGAGAATTGGTAAGGCATCTAGACTGCCGAGTTTAATTCGTAATGATTCAAAAAATGACATGAGTGTCTTGTTTAGTAGATTCTTTAGTAGATTGTTTAAAATTGCGATTAAAAGCGCGATTAATCATCTCAGTTAGTCGGTCTCAGTTGGTCAATTGTCAATAAAATGCTAAAATCGCATCCTATCATATTGGTGTATCGTCTAAATCGCTTTAAGATTAGAATATAACCTATTGATAAAAAAGACAAATGAATTGATAAATATAAGTAACTTAAGCTTGTTTTATTGTGATTTTGGTCTTATTTTGGAGAGTATTGGTGATGAATTATTATTTTAGGTCTATAATCAATTATCCATGCTGTGGTCGTAATAATAAAATTAATCAGAATACATAGCAAAATGAATAGTAAAAAATTAATAGTCACCCAGCAAAAATCGAAGTTATGGTATATTACTATTCTTCTGGGATGTGTAGTAACACTTGTTAGTATTTACTCACTAGGTCGTTATTTAGCGGTGGAAGATTTATTCCAAACAAAGCAACTGCTAAGTGAGACTGAAGAAATATTAAATAATACGCAAAATGCTTACGGTGACATAACTGAGTCTTTAGTGCTGGAAAAACAATCTACATTAGTTGAAAGTTTATCCAATCAGGATCTGATAGAAAATATTAAATCACTTGAATTAGAACTAAAGAGCATGCAGGAAGAATTACGCTTTTATCGAAATATAATGGCACCAGAGAAGGGCGCAAACGGTCTAAATGTAGACCAACTTGCAATAACTAAAGTGGATGGTGAAGGGCGGTTTCATTTTAGGTTAACGATTATACAAGCGCAGAAACAAGCACAGTTTTTAAAAGGTAATGTAGAAATCACTTTGTTTGGAGAAGATAATAATAACCCAATAAATCAGTTAAGTTATCGGTTTACAGAACTGGGTACTTTTAAAAAATCGGATTTTAAGTTTCAATTCAAATACTTTCAAAATATTCAAGGTTTTATCCAGTTACCTGACAATTTTATGCCACAAAGGTTAGTGGTAATGGCAAAAACAAAGGGATTAAGAAAAAATCAAACCGCCAAATTTGAAACAGTTTGGCAAGCTGAGGAGAAGTAATGTTATTCGGTAGTAAAAAAAAGCAATCCCCTAAAGCAAAAGCGGGCGCTGCAGACACTTTAATTTGTAAACAAACAAAAATTTCGGGTGATATTAATTTTACTGGTGTTCTTTACATTGATGGGCACGTTAAAGGAAATATCATTTCAGAAGAAGTCGATAACTCGCTATTAACAATCGGTAAAAACGGTTTTGTTGAAGGTGAAATACAAGTGCCTCATATCGTAATTTTAGGTCGGGTCAACGGTGATGTCCATGCGCTTGAACATGTAGAGTTGATGTCAGAGGCTCGTATTGAAGGTAATGTTTATTATAAGTTAATTGAAATGGCAATGGGTGCCGAAGTAAACGGTCAGATGTTGCATAAAATTGAAAAACAAAAATTAATATCTCACCAAAAAGAGACACATCAGAAAAAAACAAATGAAAAAAAACCTGAGAATGTTGAAAATTCACATAGCAAAAACCAAGAAGACGATCTAAATGAGTGATACTCCCAATAATTCAGGTGCTGGCGTAGTTGCTAGTGTGGGCCCCATTATATTTACTCAAGCTGCCAGTAAAAAAGCAAAAGAGTTGATTACGGAAGAAGAAAACTCTAATTTAAAACTTAGAGCATTTGTTACCGGAGGAGGCTGTTCAGGTTTTCAATACGGATTTGCCTTTGAAGAAGAGCAAAATGATGATGATTTAGTCGTTGAAAAAGAAGGTGTTCGCTTGTTAGTGGATTCTTTGAGTTTTCAATATTTAGTTGGGTCAAAAGTGGATTATAGAGAAGATTTGGATGGTTCTCGTTTTGTGGTAGAAAACCCTAATGCAACTACTACCTGTGGTTGTGGATCTTCTTTTTCTGTCTAGACGTGATTGAAACTAAATTATCATTTGAAAAACATATTGTTATTGAAGTTGCTGGTCAAACGGCAATTTCCGCCCTATCTGAAAATTGCCCACAAATATCTAAACAAAAACTCAAACAAGCCATGCAATTTGGCGCAGTTTGGTTAACCCCCAAATTTAAAAATAATCAATCCGACAAAACATCTCGTTGTCGCCGTGCAAAAAAAAATTTATCACCCGCTGATGAATTACATCTTTATTTTGATGAAAAAATATTATTTTCAGATATCCCCCCCGCGACACTTATTGCCGATGAAGGTGATTACAGTGTGTGGAATAAACCGTGCGGAATGTTTTCTCAAGGGACTAAATGGGGCGATCATTCCTCTATTGCGCGTTGGGTTGAGCTTTTTGGTTTGGAAAAAAATAACCTTGAGAAAAGACCAACGTTTTTAGTACATCGTCTTGATAGGGCAACCAGCGGTTTGATCATCATTGCCCATAGCAAAAATGCCTGTCGTCGGTTAGCTTATCTTTTTGAGGCTCGCAAGGTTAATAAACAATATACGGCAAAGGTTCAAGGATGTTTCCCTCGTACCAGCTGGTTACTTGATCAAGATATAGATGGCAAAAACGCAATTACCCAGGTTTTATCTTCAACCTATGACTCAGTCACTAATCATAGTCGATTACGAATTAAAATAAAAACAGGCAGAAAACATCAGATTAGAAAGCACTTGTCCGCAACGGGTTATTCCGTGCAGGGAGATAGGCTCTATGGTAACGTTAATCGAGAAATCGTAGCCGATCTGATGTTGAAATCCTGTTTGCTAGAATTTGAATGTCCTATTGCAAACGAACTAAAGAGCTATACTTTGCCTAGCTAAGATTAAGCCTCAATCGCGATCATTCTTTTATTCTAGTAGCCAATAAAAAAATTAAAAGTTGAATTACTTTGTGCGAATGTTTTTAGGCCATTACCCCTGTTGCGCTAAGTAAATTGCATAATAGTTACTGCACGTCTTGTTTTGATAACTAAGTGAAAGTGAAAGTGAAAGTGAAAGTGAATCCGCCTAAATAATTAGTAGCAGCGTTTTAAACTTAAATTTAACTATTTGATTTTTTGTATTTCACATTACCTAGAGCGGTATTTAAAAAGCTATAAATTGATATTATTTACTGTGATTTATTACTAATTTATTTTATAGTGGTAAGGAACTTATAAAAATTAACGATTAATAGGGGATACAAATGTTAAATATAACAAAGACCATATTCGTGGCTGATGTTGATGATTCTAGAAAGTAAAAAGTGCTTTAATAAAGGTGGTCATGCTTATTTGTGTGACTTGTTTCTTTACTTTAAATAAACAGCACCTAATACTTTATCGCAATGAGCTCCTGTAACTGACGGCAAATTCCCCGGCTTTTCTTCCATTCGTTGTTTAGCCAACCAAGCAAAAGTCATTGCTTCTAGGTAATCACCATCAATATCAAATTCATTGGTTTTTTGAACGTCTAAATTTAATTTATCTGAAAGAGAGCTTAAAAGGAACTGATTATGCATACCTCCACCACAAGCCAGCACTCGATAGTTAAGTAATTTTAGTGACTTAATTGAATCTACGATACTTTGAGTGGTGAACTCTAACAGGGTACTTTGGATATCTTCTGATTTGATATTGTAACCGACACTATTTATCTGCGCATTTAACCAGTCTAAACAAAAATGTTCTGGTCCGGTGCTTTTTGGGTAGGGTAAACTGAAATATGGATCTGAAAGTAATTCTTTTAACAAGTCAAAATTGACTTTCCCTTGGCTTGCAAACCTCCCATCTCTATCAAAGTTATCAGCTGAGTTTGGATGATGTTTTTTAAACCAAGCATCAAGTAGTGTATTAGCGGTGCCGGTATCAAATCCAAGTACGGGTTGGCTTTTATCTTTTGGAAGTAAAGTGATGTTGGCGATGCCGCCTAAATTTAAAATGATTCGATCCTCTTTATCACTTCTTAGAATAGCGTTATGAAATGCAGGAGCGAGCGGTGCGCCTTGTCCTCCGGCAGCAATATCCATACGCCTAAAGTCAGCAATGGTTGTGATCCCTGTTTTTTCAGCAATGATATTGGCATCACCAATTTGTAATGTGAATGGGTTTTTATTAGTGGGGCGGTGGCGAATGGTTTGTCCGTGACTGCCTATTGCGGTAATTTTTGATGGGGAGCGTTTTTCTTGTTCTAAAATTGCGTTAACCGCGTCAGCAAATAAATGCCCCATAGTGACATCCATTTCTGCCATTAACTCGATTCTATTTTCAAAGTTTGTATCTTGGGTAGTTTTAGGACTACAAATATTGGAAAGTTTT
>JBLIBL010000160.1:0-6397 GCA_047633355.1 Polaribacter sp. | reverse complement strand
CAATAGCACTGTGGAACCACCTGAACCCATCCCGAACTCAGAAGTGAAACGCAGTCGCGCCGATGGTAGTGTGGGGTTTCCCCATGTGAGAGTAGGTCATCGTCAAGCTCTTATTCTAAAAATCCCCGATAGTTCATTCTGTTGGGGATTTTTTTTGCCTGGAAGAAAGTCAAATATTAGATCTGTTACGGTTTTAGGTCACCTGAATTTTTTATCTAAGTATTTTTCAGTAGGTATTTGAAGAGCCAACATAAAAATTTTAAGTAATCGTTTGTTTTAGGCTATGAAAAAAGGTGTGAGTTACGTGAGCTTTTTCACCCAACTTCTCTATATAAAAGTCTATAAGTACCGCAAAAATTATTTTGGTTGTACCTATTGTTATATTTTTTCTAATAGGTTGTTCCATTATGATTTATTGAGGTACCTTGGTTTTAATAGCGTTTTTTTTCTTTTTAAATACTTTATTTCCCTATTTAATGGCTTTTGGTCAGTACCCTGAATAAAAAAGTTAGGGGCTTATAATAAAAATATAACACCTCCTTTAGGTGGAAAATGCTAAATACACTCTCCAAATTATTATTCTGCGGCTTGTTTACCGTGCAAAGCAGCAATGCTCAACTTGTGCCCATTACTGAAAATGAGCTATCAGGAATGACAGGGCAAGCATTCATTAATGTTGATCGTCTGCAGACAGCAAGAAATTTATCAAACCAAGCCATCGATACAACTAAAATAACACTGGGTTTAGATATTAAAACATCTATTAATGCTGATTTATTAGATTTGGGTAATTATGATCGGAATGGAAACGCTGGGTCTGACATCAGAATTAATGATTTTGCTCTAGGAAAAATTGATTCTAACGGAAAAATTATCCCTTTTGAAATATCTAATCCTTTTATAGAATTAGCCTTTGATACCGATGCTGAAGGAAAAGAAAATTTAATTGGATTGCGCTTAGGCTTTGGCGGAGCTAAAGGTGCTTTGTCTGGGAATATAGAATCATTAACAGGTAAAATTAATGTTGAGATTTTTGGTGAAGCAGCACCTGTACGAGCTTCGACAACAGGCTTTAATAGGTTTCTTTTAAGTTTAGCAGGTATCAACGACAGCACAATACTTAGCGCTGGGGCTGAATTAGTCCAAACTAATGGCGTCGCTAATCCTGTGCGATCAACGACTGTTGGGATTCCTAATGGTGACAACTTAAGCTGTGAAGATGGATGCGGTCTACTTTCAGGGGCAGCTTTAGCTTTATTAGGGTCTAATAATTGTAATGTGCTAGGTATTGATACCTGCTTTCCTATTAGTATATATCGTACGTTAGAAATCGGAAATAAGCAGGCTGATGGCTCATTCACAGAGACCCCTAGTTTATTTCTTTCATTATTATCAGAAAAGATTACTTGGGAGCCTGGTACTCAACAAGCAGAAACGGGTGCGTTTTTGAATGTGCCAAACGGTGGCTTAGAGGTCGACTTTGAGCAGGCATTTAATGGCATTGAAAGAGTGAGGACTAAATATGTTGACCCGTATTATGATTAACATATTGTGCTTTATTGTATTGGTACCGTTACCCATAATTTCTTACTCTGAACTTGTGTCATTGGATGACTCTACTTTAAAAAATATTGATGGTGAAGGTATCGGTATCGTCTTAGAAGATTTTGTTTACCAAGCAGGTGAGCAGACCAATGGCGGTACTTTTGAAATATCAGGTTTAGAGAGTTCAAACGGTCAATCTGTAGTACTTGGCGTATCACAATTTTATGTTGCCGGTAGCGATAGCAACCGTGGAATTAATGTTATTAATAATCCTGTTAACTTAGGTCGATTACAATATCCTTATAATATCGAATTACGTGATGGTAATGATATTGGAATCACTGATAAGACAGTATTGGAACTAGCCGCTCCTAAAAAGGTATCCGATACTAGTTATTTTCAAACATTAAAAGAGAACAGAATTGAAAGGCGCTTTCCAGGATTACAAGTTGCTTTGGGTCAAAGAGCAGATTCAATAAGTGGATTTAATAACTCTATTTTCTCTACTAGGGATAATGAAAGGGCCGATTTAGGTATTCGTTTTGATTTAGAAATGGATGGAATAAATGCTCAGTCTTTAGAGGGGCATATTAAGGAATTAGCAATAGATGGTTCTTATATGCGCTTATGGGGGGGAGATAACAAGGTAGAAGCAGAAATTAATTTTAACTTGTATGCCAAACAACTAGAATTTAGGGCTTGTGATTCGCTCGGTAATAATTGCGGTGATTCAGCCAGTTATTACAATATTGGCATAGAAGCTCAGTTAGGAGACGGAGACTTTCAACCTGTTACTTTTGAAGTAACTGCCAATGGGCAATTTTCATTCTTAGTCGGCTCATTAGAAGGTAAGTGTGCTCTAAACAATACCGGTGGCTGTGAAGCTGGAAGTGACGAGGTTAGGTTGGCTGAATATTATACTTCTGGTCCAAGTACAGATGCCTATGTCGGCAATTTACGAATTGGAAACGTTCCTCTTAACCGTGTTGGTAATTTCGGTAGTTCAACAATTTCAAACTTGAAAATTCAATACTTAGAAGTCACGAGCTATGACTTGTAATATAGGGATGATTTTATGATAAAAATAATAACAGTAATCTTATTTCTTGTTAACGTCTCAACTATATTCGCTTTAGAACCTTTAGCAGAAAATGAACTCCAGCAGGTTTTAGGGCAAGGAGGCGTGTACCTTTCTGGTGATATAACAATTAATGAAGCTGGAGGGCCTTTGAATGATATTTCTGATGCTTTAACCCCGGCCGTTTGGCAACAAAACTGTACAGTGGGGTCGACTAGTAAACGCTGTGGTGCTCGAATCGCGGTAAATGCAGGCGACGGTGCTAATTCCGGGTGGCTAGTATTAGACAACATTCGCGGTCGTTTTTCATTTGAAGGCATGACATTAAAAACGAGATCCATTAATAACGGCTTTGGCGACGATGGTGTGTTGTTTGATAGCGATGTGTTTGAAATTGGTTTGCCAAATACAGTTAGTTATAGCAATGTAAGCTTTATACTTGCAAATAGTAGCGAAGCAAGACCTACTGACGTTGGCTTTAATCAGACTGATATTCTAAGCGTTAAAATTGACGGTGACGTGAGTCTTCGTGGCAATTTATTATTATTTCCAACGGGTAATCCATAGGTTTGATTAATATCAAAATTAAAAAATTAATCCTATGCTTATTAGGCGCATCAGTTTGTCTTTCAGCGATTGCATTAGAAAGACTTAGTGACTCAAGTCTCTCTAATGTTCAAGGTCAATTAGGCCTGACGGTTGAGCAAAGCCAATTATTAAATATTGGCAGTTTGAGTTATGCCGATGATGGCAACAGTCTAGATTTCGAAGGCTTACGAATTTCTTCTCAAACGGACATCAATGACAGCTCTAGTCAGAAACACGTTATCGACGTAACATCTGATGGTTCACTTTCGGTTCAAACAACCCTTAACCCAACTCAGATTTACGTGGATGCTGTTCGTATGAATAATTCTAGTGGAAGTTTTGGTAATCTCACATTGAACTTTCAATCTGTAACTAACTTTATGCTCAAAGGTAAAAGCGCTGGCGGTTTAGAAGGTAGCTTTACAACGGGTATTTCAAATGCTGATATGATCTGGAGCACCAATGGTAATACGTTGTCATTTAACAATATTGGTTTTATTGCCAGTATTGATAGTTTCACTCTTGAGTACGATGCGATTGATAATACTAAGCGGTTTACCCGAACGGGCTTAGCTATTGGAATGGGAAATTTTGATTTTTCATTTTTGACTGGGGCGCTAAGCCTTGGTGGAGTTAGTTTAGGTGAATTGTCAGGTGAGTTAGCACTTTCTTCAAATCTTGCAATTTTTGCCGGTGGCAGAGACAGTTTTCAGGGACTTACTTTTCACAGTCAAGTGAGCATTCTTTCTGATCCAACTAATTTCGTAAAATTTACAGATGACGGTAATTCATTATTTATGGGCGATTTTAGTGGTTCTTTGAATTTAACTAACTTAACCCTCGATGTTGAATCTGACCACCTTGCTATTGGCTTTGATCAAATGGATGGGGCTTTTAATGCTGGCCAAATTCTAATTGGCAATAGTAGTAGGCCTATTGGTTCGATAAAATTGGACTTTCTATTTAATGATGACGTTGTTAACAACCGCTATAACCGTATTCGTTTATACCCAGGCATACAGCAACCTGATTTTAGTGTTATGCCTTCGAAAATTATAATTTATGCACAAAACTTCTACTCAGGTTTGTCTTCTACTAGTGAAGGTTTGAGCATGGCGACTCAGTGGAACTTGGCAAATGCAGAGGTATCCTACATCGATGACGGTCGTCGAGTTGTATTTAGTGGTATACAAAGTTACGGGTCAGCAGATACCACGATTGACGTTCGCGATCAAAAAATTGCTATTGGCATTTCTGATTTGAAGGGTTCTTATAATGTTGATGGTTTAAGAATAGGTAATAAAACTGCACCGTTGCAAGGTGGAGCAGAGTTATTGCTTGCGTTTGAGGTTTACCAAGCACTGGATTTCGATATAGACGGATTTACTGAAATTACCGCTGGAGGCGTATCGGGTGGTGGGATTCGGATAGAGGGTGATTATTTCTTTAATAATGCGAATATTGGGTTGTCGATCGATGAAAATGGAGAAGGTATTTGGGCGACAGGGGTGAATTATGATGTTCACTTACGCGACATTACTTTTGATGTAAAAAGTGACGGCTTAAAGATTAATCGTGGTGAACAATGGAGTACGATGGATATTGCTGATTTACGATGGGGTAATAAAACATCCGGTAGAAGCTTAGGTCGAATAAAAATTGAAAGGTTTGAGCAAAATTCTTTATTAGCCATTAAACCTGGTGGAGCCGGCGAAATTTGTGTGGGTGCTTCAGCTACTTCAGAATCTACTTGTGGTGGTGCCGGTGGCCGGTGGGAAGATAGAGGCGAACAAGGGATGACTGTTTCTCTTAAAGCTGCTTTCGCCGACGAAGGATCTACCGCTGATGGTACCGCAATTGCGAGGAATAGACTGATTTGGGAAAATAATCGTAAACTGCAATCTAACGGTGACATTAGAGGAACTCAAATGATATTTGATAATTACAGTACCAATGATGGCACCGGTACAGCAGATACCAATGAGTATGGTTTACAAGCGAATTTGAATATTGATGTCTATGAGACCAAGGTTCTGAAAAAAATAACCGGTATAGATGCTAATGGTGTTATCGGTAATTTAGGTGAAGAGCTCATTTTTGATGGTACTGCTCGTGATACTTATACTTATGTTGCCTCTCCCAATACATCGCAAAGAGCATTTCGTCCATTGGGTTTTGCGGTTAAGGGCAATGTGTTATTTAAGGAAATAAATATCGATGCTGTGCAATTAAAACACCCTAATGCAGAAGCGCCACAAACATTATTTTATGGCGTCGTCATTCAGAACTTAGACTTGACCACTAATTTAACTGCAACACCCATTCAATGAACCATTTCATCGCAAATTCGTTAATTTATTTAAGTTATCGAATTAGTGTTATTTTTTAATTATTAATTTAAAAATGTTCCTCAATATATTATTTTTATACCGATATATTTATTCGAAATTCGTGTTGGAAAAAATTATAGATGATGAATTTAACGTCATAATACATTATTTTTTTATGTGCTATGCAAGTAAGGGCCTACTTATAACTTGACAGTAGATCAATAGTTATTGCTAAAACACTATGGTATATCCATAAATGTCGAAGCTTATACGGATGAAAAAGACGTTATTAATAAGTTTATCTCAAGTAACGGTGATTCTGGGACTATCAGTTGTTCTCAAACTAAGCAATTTAACGATTTTACCGGTTCTACTGGGGCATTGGGAGGCGTACCCACTCGAAAAGATCTGAATTATTCGTTGCAAGTACGCATCATTATAAAAAAATGCAGCAAGGGAATCACCAAGTGATGGGTGTTATTGCTATTGGTTTGAACTATCTTTTACTCACGATGGTAAAAACAACATTAAAATGCATCTTTCATAGAAAGACACTCCCTGTTAATGGCGATGTTTCGTAAAAAGCATTCAAGAATGAAAAATAGAGGCTTTCACACATTAATGCGCTATGAATGCGTCATATATTACAATATGTCGGCATTCAGCAAATAAATAATAGGTATACATGTTATTAACTTCAATTATGACGCGAATCTAACTACTATAGCCGTAGTAGCAAAAAGGTTTGGTGCATTGAGACACGCTACTAGATTGGCACCCGCCCCCACTCACATTATTGAAGGATTGACACATGTCAGCTATTCAAAACGATATTAAATCTGTTGCTGCTGCTCAA
>JBLIBL010000159.1:0-6588 GCA_047633355.1 Polaribacter sp. | reverse complement strand
GGTGTCGCGACACTCTCTGGAGGAGAGTCGTTTATGGCAGCCTTGGCTCTAGCATTAGGGTTGTCAGATGTTGTACAGTCCTATGCGGGCGGTATCACTTTGGATACATTATTTATTGATGAAGGCTTTGGTAGTTTAGATACAGAATCACTTGATTTAGCCATTAAGACATTAGTTGATTTACAAGCTAGCGGCAGAATGATTGGAATCATTTCCCATGTCAGTGAATTGAAGGAGCAAATGGCTTTGAGAATAGATGTAGATGCCAGCAGAACTGGGAGTCGTATTAAATGCCAATCATAACCCTATTAGATGATCGAGCACGGCCCAAAGGTTCAAGTGACCCTCTGGGCTTCGAGTTGGTATGGTCTTGTTCAGGCCTTATTTTGCTCGTAAAGTTGTTGGAAATTTAACTACTGTCACATCGTCATTAGAAAACTTTACCGTTGCGGTCTTAGGTTTCCATTGGGCAAACGAATTAGCAAATAAAGTCTCTCAAGAAGATAAGCGTAAGAATAAATGACGCGTACCACAGGCATATCAATTCCTATGTAAGTAAGGATAAGTACCGAGGAATTATCGATTTTATTGTTAACTAGAGTTATATTAATAAGTACCTAGGAAATAATAAATATGATGGGGTTGAATGTATGCCCACAAAACTTCAACAGGTGATTGATTTTATGCATCGACAGATCTTTGTACGACCTAAAGATCTGGTTGTAGCGGGATTGCCAAAGGATTATCTTTATCAGCTAGCTAAAGATGGAGCGATCGAAAGGCTCGGGCGAGGGCTGTATCAATTGCCAAATAGCAACTTCACCGAATGGACTGGTTATGTAGAAGTGCAGAGCAGAGTTCCAAAAGGTGTATTTTGTTTGCTCTCTGCATTGGTATTTCATAATATTGGTACTCAAAATCCGCATAAACTATGGATAGCAATTCCCAACAAGGCCTGGCGACCAGAATTTGACTACCCGCCCGTTCGTTACATTACGATGTCGGGTGTAGGATTAGATAAATGTATAGAAACCCACGTTATTGAAGGTGTAGATATTCGGGTTTATTCTGCAGCTAAAACGATAGCAGATTGTTTTAAATTTAGAAATCAGCTTGGCATAGATGTCACGTTAGAAGCATTAAAAGAAGGTTGGCGCGGTAATAAATTTACCATAGATGAATTGATGGATTGTGCGGAGATTTGCCGAGTTAGAAAAATAATTCAGCCGTACGCAGAAAGCATTGTGCATAGTTGATCGAGTGATACGAAAGTAAAGGGTTATCTATTTATGCCAAACAATCAGGCTGAATCTGAAAAAGGGCGATTATTGAAACTAGCTCGTGAGCGCAAAGAAGACTTTAATTTCATATTGCTCCAGTACGTATTACAGCGGCTGATGTATCGATTAAGTTAATTATAAATTTGAAGTTGTACTAATCTAATATAGGTTAGTACTTAACTTCGTAACATTAAAGAAGATAAATTTTATTGAATAAAGACTAAAAGGAGTTATAAATATGAAAATAAAAGGGATAGAACCCGAAACAAAAAAAGAATTTGTTGCAGATGCTAAGGGCGTTAATGATGAGTTTATTCAAAGCATGTCGGAATTCAGCCTAAAGCCTGAAGATATAAAAAAAACTATTGATAATTTAGACATTTCTGCCGATGCAAAATCTACATTATACAAATTCTCAAAAGTAACTGTAAAAATAGGAGAATTCGTTGTTAAAGTAGGACGTAAAATTCTAGACTTCATCTGTCTTCTTTACAAAGAATACCCAAACGCATCATTTGGTTTAATTTTTGGGGCTATTGTGGGCTTTCTAATTAGTACTATACCAGTTTTAGGTTTTGTTCTAGGGGCGATTGTTACTCCTATAGCAATGGTTTTAGGTATGGTGAATGGTGCTCAAGAAGATTTTAAAGATAAAAGTTTGAAAAGAAAAGTTGCTGAGATTAACGCGAAGTTCGCACCTCTAGCGACGTAAGGAGGAGGATAGATGGAAAATCAAGAATCAAGAGAGTGGTTCGCCAGTGTAGAGTCTGTAATTGATGAATCTTTAAAATTTAAAGAGAAATTGGCGATTGGTGAAGATGCTTACACATCGCTCCGCCTAAAAAACACATTAACAGAAGCCTGGGATGCGTTCGGCGTTAGCGCAACAGCAGTGACTGTTGCAAGTTCAAGTGCTGTAGCATCCACCTTTTTTGCCCCCGCTGGAATCTTGGGTATTTTTGTTACTGCTACAACACCTATAGGATGGGTTATAGCCGCTGGCGTCTTGTCTGGTGGTGCTTGGATGGGAGCTTCTCGCTATCTTAAAGGTTTTTCTACTGATAAAGTAACTGTAATTCCTAAGTTTATTAACACACCATTAGATATTTTGGGGTTGGCTCTTTTTGACCTTATTGCTCCATTGGCATTAAAAGTAGCTAATAGTGATGGAAATATTGCTAATGAAGAACGAGATTTAATTAGCAACTATTTTGTTAAGGAGTGGGGATATAACCAAAGATTTGTTTTAGAAGGCCTATTATTTTCAGAGTCTAAAATATCAGATTTTTCGATCAAGGAATTAGCAATCGCTCTAGCGGAATATAAAAAGAAAAATCGAGATTGTAATTATAGAATCATGACTGAAGAGATCATAATGTTTTTGCAAGAGCTGATAGAAAGTGATGGAAAAATTGATATTAATGAAAAATCAGCAATTAATGAAATTAGTTTTATTTTTAGAGATGTCGGCGAATCATTCGCAGAAAAGAAAGCTAAAGCTGGCTGGCAATCTATAATAAAAGTTACAGACAGTATTTCAGAAAAAAGTAAAAAAGTTTCGATGGCTGCCGGGAAAATTGTTTCTAATGGAATATTAACAAAAAATAAGTGAGCAAAAGATTTATATCTAAATCAAATTTCAGGTTATACTTTTCAATCGATTTTTTTAAAATCGAAAAGCATTTAAATGTTAGCATCACAATATCCTCTTTAATGTGATGCTACTAATTTAATTTTTGAACATAGAAGTTTATGCTAAGTATTAGCCTATTTACTGCATTATTGGATAGCTAGGTGTTTTTCATTTTACGTAGAATTTCGGCAGATAAATTGAGTTGACACAATTTATATTTTTTTAGCATCGTTTATTGTGGTTAAAACGAGGTGGTTTTTTTTTACCTTTCTCAAAATAAGCACATTGAAAAATAGCTCTGGTATCACTTACTTGAGTAACGACGATCGCTTCAGCGATTTATTTTCATTGTCGCTTTTTTTGTCTTAATTATTATCTCCTTAGTAGCGAAAATAAATTTTCGAATCCTAAAGTAAATTCTTTAAGTACTTTAGATATTTAACATTTCTCCAAATCATTTAATATTTCAGTTTTAAGGCTTATTGTCAAGTTAACGAGCTGATACAAAAACATGATATATTCTGACAATCAAAAACCCCAATATTTATGCCAGATATCGCTATCCATCTCAAATTATTAGCCACGCAGTTTGGCTTTATCATCGATTCACACTAAGTTTTCGTGACATTGAAGAATTACTTGCAGCAAGAGGTGGTTCTGTCAGTTAGAAACTATCCGAAATTGGTGTCATAAATTTGGACAAATATTTTGTGCTCAAATCAAGAAGAGCCGTGGACAGTTAGGTGATACCTGGTATCTCGATGAGATATTTATCAAGATCAACGGAGTTCTGCATTACCTTTGGCGAGTCATCGATCAAGATGGTGACGAAATTGACATCCTTGTTCAGAAACACAAAGATAAGAAAGCGGCTAAACGATTTTTCAAAAAGTTACTCAAAGGCATGAAAGCCTCGCCAATCAATATACTCACGGATAAATTACGCAGTTATTCAGCCGCCAAAAAAGAGCTGATACCGAGTGTAGAGCACTCAACCCAGCAATACGAGAATAACCGATGGAACTGTCCCATCAACTTGGTCGACGACAGGAAAGGCAGGTAAGGCAGTTTAAATCACAAGGCCAAGCTTAACGATTTCTCGCCTGTCATGGCGTGATTAATAATCTATTTAGGGTAGATCGCCATTTAATGAAAGCAGCACATTACAGAATATTTCGTGACCGTGCGTTCGTTGAGTAGGGAAGGGTGAGTTGTGTTCAAATATTGTCATAAGTAGCCAATTTGCCATTTAGTTCATCCAAGTTCGTTAACTTGACAGTAACATTTCAATTACCAAGTGGCCATTTTCTTTTGTCGCAAACTGAAGTTGGCGATAGGCGATGAGCAATGTTTATGGTCTCCTAAGTTATTGGTTAAGAAACCTGATTTTATTATCAACGCTGAGCGATCGATTTGGTAGTACTCTGTGCACTCCCTTAGACCCGTTTGATAATTACGAATAGGTTTCGAGTAAACAAAGAGCCACACTCCTTTCTGATTTGAACTTTTATAAATATTTTCTAAATCTTTACCGTGGTGACCTCCCATGGACACTCTTCCATAGTTTTGATACAAGAGCTCAAAACGATCAATTCCCTGTATCCAATATTCTGAACTAACCAATTTTTTCGTCGAGTTTCCCATAAAGTAGATTTTAGTAGGTTTCCCTTTATACAAAATTAATTTATCAAGAGGAGAGCCTATCCAACTTACTGTATTTTGGTAGGTTCTAAGGTGTTGATTAAATACAGGTGGGTGGCAGCCTACTAAGATAACGCAAAGAAAAGAGATAAAAAAAATTCTTTTGGAATAATTATGGTGACCACACATAGTCTAAATTCTCCGGTTAACTAATATTTCATATTCATATTCAAATGAAATTACTCTAAAAAGATTGAAAATAAGATCTATCTAGAAATAAAAGATTTTGGTATTGCCCAAACAAAAAGCGATGCCACGAGGGTTGTAGCTGTTTTAGATGGCTCCTGAATTAATATTCGGAAGTTGCAATTGAGTGCACCAAATGCAAGCTTAATTGCATATCGACTATTACCGTTTTTAATAGCGCGACGAGCCAAGTAACGAAGTTGATAAGCTCTTGCCAAACTGCGCCACTTCGAGATTCTCTTAGGCGCTATAACTGCTATTTTATCAACGACTTTCGTCCAGGAATCTAATTGCTTATCGAGATTGGCGGAAAGCCCTGAGGCGTTAACACGATATTGTGTTAAACATTTATTGATTCCCTCAAACTCTAGATCTGACCTAACAAAAATTCTCATCCAGTACTCAACATCTTCTGACTGCGTAAAAGTCTCGTCGAAATAACATCTTTCAAGTTTACCTTTATGAATTCGTTGGAAACTTACTTCCTCTAGAACTGACTTTCTAATGACTGGCGATGAACCGTTTCCAATAGGGTTTCTACAGATAATATCTCTAAAGTTTATGTCCCTAGTTTTGGCGGCTTGATTGATGCCTAGCGAATTCCCCGCTTCATCGATCAATGTGGAATGACTATAGCTGACGCCAATGTGACTATTGCAGTTCAAGTGAAGAACATGGCTTTCTAGTTTGAATTTGCTCCAAACATCATCAGAGTCAAGGAACGCAACATATTCTCCGGTCGCGGCTCTAATTCCTGTATTTCGAGCGCCCGCGAGGCCTCTATTTACTTGCTTTATAATCTTAATTTTTGGGTCCGCAAATTGACTGTAGATAGATTTTGAACTATCCGTGGATCCATCATCTACAATAATCAATTCGAAATTTTTGTAGCTTTGGTTGAGTACGGATACGATTGCTGTTCGGATATATTTTTCTACATTGTAGACGGGCATTACAACTGATATCTTTTTCATTTACTCTCTCCTAATAATACTACTTACGTTCTAAACTATTTTGCAGAAACCGTGCCAAGCTAAAATAGAAGTGGAATACGCTAACTTAATTTTGAATCAATGATTACAGATTCAATAAGAGAACTGCTATGATTAATCAAGTAAGCAATATTCGTATTAAATAAATTGGAAAAAAAATCATGTCAAAGAGATTCATAAGCATTCGAAGATTGGCATATCGTATTGCCTATTTTGGATGGAAAATTCTAAAACGCTTTTTTCTAAAAGAAACAGAAGGTTCACAAGTGGTAGTCCGATATAATAATAAAATTCTACTAGTTAAAACTTGCTATCGAAAAACCTATAGCTTTCCGGGAGGCTATGTAAATAGAGGCGAATTACCTAAGGAAGCTGGAATTAGAGAGCTCTATGAAGAAACAGGGCTTACGTTAGAGTTCAATACTGTGAACTTCAAATGTAGACATTCCGTTATCCTAAATGGAACTGAATGTTCTGATAATTTTTTTGAAGCTAGATTAGAACATGACCCAAGCATCCATTTAAAAATCGATAATGTAGAAATCATTGAAGCCTCTTTTTTTGAACTCGAGTATTTATCGCAGTTAGATTTAGACTGTAACGTAATTGAATATATCGATCGTTTTTTAAACAATCTTACAATTAAATAAATTCGCATATTGTTATTCAAAATGAATTGCAAAATGCGAATTTATAATTATAAAAGTGAATACCCTTTTCGCAAATGTTTTTATTTTTTCAACAAACACTAGGTTTTTCGACATGTTGAGACGCGTTTATAAGAAATTGTAAAAAA
>JBLIBL010000158.1:0-6706 GCA_047633355.1 Polaribacter sp. | reverse complement strand
ATAGAATTTAAATTCTATTCTGATAAAGTTCTAACCACTTAAACGAAAGCCTGAATAGTAATATTCGGGCTTTTTTATTAGCTGCTTATCAATATCTAGTAATACTTTTGTTATGTCTTAATTGATACAAAACCGGACGTTAACATCAATGGATTTTCGAGCTGTTTTTAGTGTTCATTAGACGTTGGGCTACCTTCACCTTGATAGTCAACAAAGCGGTCATAGGATATTAGTTGAGCCTTATGACAACTATTAGCCAAAAGCAGAAGTTAGCTTTTGAGTTAAAAACGGCAGATCAGGGATCCTAAAGTTGTCGTTTTTATATAAAAACTCACATCCATTCATAATTGAGATTGTGCCGAAAATTTTTGCAAGGAATTAGATCTCAAACCCCCAAAGTGGACATTGAATCATGTAAGTTTTAAATGAACTTAGGGTAATAAATCTAACTCGCTTTCGCCCCCAAAGCGTCGAAGAAATATGATTGGAGTATTACCTTAATATGCTTTTTTCAATATAAATATCTTGGCCGCAAGCGACCGATATTTTTATAGATGTTTGAGTGAAAAGTCTTCTACTTTACTGAAATAAATTGCTCTATTATCTTCCGATCTAATTCCATGTCCTTCTTCATCGAAGACTAAGCTATCAAAGTCTTTATCATGTTTTTCTAATGCTACTTTCATCAGTTCAAAATGTTCAAAATCAGCACGATGATCTTTTTCGCCATGCACTAATAATATAGGAAGCTGTAGCTTCTCTACTTGGGCAACTGGGGAGTATTTGGCAAGTTCTTTTTTATCATCTCCCAACACTTCTAAAAGATAGTTTTGTCCGAATCTTACTGTTGAAGTATCACCTTCTTCAAAGAGTAAAGCCAAATCATAAACGCCAACAAAACCAATCGCACACTGGTAAGATTCAGGGGCAATAGTAGGTGCCATTAATGCTGAGTAACCGCCAAAATAAGCCCCCAAAATACAGGTTTTATTTTTGGTAATATGTTTTTGTTTTTGTGCCCAATGGGTTGCATCTATAATATCTAATTGAATTTTATTGCCCCATTCTCGATGTCCCATTTCTTCAAAGCCTACGCCATAACCACCTGAGCCGCGAAAGTTAACTTGCAGTACCGCATAACCAAGAGACGCTAAAAACTGCACGGTTAAATTATATTTCCAAAAATCCCTGGGACCATGAGGACCACCATGAGGCATAACAATTAAAGGTACATCTTTACTTATATCATTAGGCAAAGTGAAGTAACCGTGTAACTTCAGACCATCACGGTCGGTAAACTCAATAGGCCTAACTTCAGACATTTCTTTTGGAGCAATCCAAGATCGAGAATTTAATAAATAATCCATCTTCTTTTCTTTACTATTAAATAAATGAAATTGCTTAGGCGTTTTATCCCCTTCAACTTGCACAACCATAAGTTCGTTATCTTTAGTTGAACTTGTAATATTGACAGTATCGCCATTGAATACAGAAAATAACTGAGGCAGCCATTTTGACTGAGGATGTTCTGCATTAATAATCTGTACATCGGGATAATCCGCATCAAAATATACCGATAATAAATCATTGGTACTTTTATCAAAGCTATAATAACTCGGGTCTACTTTGGGATGATGAAAAAGCAACTTTTTAATACCTGTTGTTAAATCATATAAATAGACTTTATCTGTGGAATCTTTATAAGTACTTCAATATAAACTTGATTAACATTTTTAGTGACAGCTATTACTCTGTATTCATCCGCATTTAGGTTGAGCGTAGTCAATTTTAACCATTCTTTATCTGTAAATTGATGAATAATACTTTCATTATTATCATCAGCTACATCTCGATCTAACCCGATACTGTAACTAAGCTCACCATCAGCTGAAAAAACATAGTGTGAATAATTAGAAGGAGACTTTGCCACTAATTTTACTTTACCTGTATGCGTATCAATTCAATTTATTGTAGAAATCGAATTGATTTCTGCTTACTTTACATCCCAACAACATGTTGAACAACGTCCTGCCATGTTGAACAACTTTACCGCATCCGCAGAGGTTTTAGCGTTTTCAGAAGAGTTGTAAAATTTTAAAGTTTTCATAATATTTCCTTTATATATTGTTAGGCAAAATTGCCTAGTTAAATTTTAGTACTTAGAATGTCCAGTCCAATCTTAGGTCTACCGTTAGACCTTAAATTATCGTGCACCCGCAAAGTCCTAATTAAATTAATACGGCATTCCCTTAAAGTTAACTATTTTTTTAAGTTATTTTTAATATGCCTAATTTCCAGGGCCTTCGTAGAGTTTCTGACAAATATTTATACCGTGAGAAAAAGATCAATTAATTTACGATTTTAAAAACATAATAATTTCATGTGGTTGTGTGTTTTTTTTGTAATTTTTTTTCTGATTTCTATTATTTTAATCCATAAACTCATCCATCTTAACTCTCCGTTAACCCTCCGTTAACCCTGTTATGGTTAACATGATTGTAAATATTTCGGAGGTGAAAATGGTTAAATTATCGACTCAGCATACCCTAAGTACCTTATTACTCATGTTTGCGATATTCTTATCGGGATGCTCTAACAAATTTAACACTGAATCTCATTCTGACAAATTGAATCATTTGTCTGACAGAGTGGATCTGGTTTTAAACAGCTCAAGTGATATTTTGGAGTACACGCCTGGTGTTTTTTTGCTAGATGAATTGATTGATGTACCAGAACTTAGCGAATTCATCCAAGTAGCTCTTTTGGAAAATCCTGAGTTGCAACAGAGCATTCAAGCGCTAAAGATTACTCAACTCCAGTCAAAAGTCGTCAATTCTCAGCGAGAACCAACCGCGAACTTAAATTTTATAGGCTCTAAAACAGAAAATGAAACTTCAAACTCATATTTAACTGAGTTTACTGTCAGCTGGGAATTAGATTTATTAGGAAAATTGGCTGACCAAGGGAACGCAGCTAAACTTGATATTGCCTCTGAAGAGCAAAGCGTAGCGCAAGTAAGAAATCTTCTTGTCAGCAATATCATGAGGGCCTGGTTAGATATTACACTGCAAAAGTTACAGTTAGATATCGAATATGCCCGATTAGCGAATCAAAAAAAAGTCGTGAATTTGATAGCTTCACGGTATAGCGCGGGTCTTGACTCATTGGAATCATTAGATAACGCAAGAGCTCGTTTTTTTACGACTCAAGCCAATATTGAAAATCAATCTCAACAAAAATATATGGCGAAACAAGCACTAGCGGCTTTTGGAGGAGTATTTAGACAGGGTATAACAATTGATGAGGAAAAGTTATTTTTTCCATTAGTAATAGAGCCCACAACTATTTTATCAATTCAGCATATTTACGAACGACCCGATGTCAAAATAGGGCTGCTATCAATCGAAGCGGAAGCGCTACGAACAAATGCAGCTCACAAAGCTTTATTGCCCTCATTTTCTATTTCTGCATCATTAAACGACTCAGGCTCATCGCCTATTGAGTCTCTTCTTACTGATCCTGTCTGGAAACTTCTAGGGCAACTCTCGGCGCCACTTTTTCAAGGAGGTAGGCTTCAAGCGGAAGCAAAAAGTGCTGAGCTAAGGCTAGCTCAACAGGTATGGAAATATCAAGACACTCTATTAAAAGCAGTCAGAGAAGTAGAAACATCTATTGCTAATGAGAAACGTTTATTGGCTCAAATACAGTACTTAACAAATGCTATTAATAGCGCTCAGCGCAGCTACACCTCTTTTATAGAAAAATATCAGCAAGGCCTTGTCGATATATTTGATTTACTTAATACCCAAGAGCAAACGTTCGATTTACAAATTCAATTAATACAGACAAAACATAATCAATTAACAAATCGCATCAATTTAGGCCTAGCCTTAGGCTTAGGAGTACACTAATGATTATCAAAAAATTCGCAGTTATTATAGGCACTATTATCGTCGTATGTGCGATGACCGTTCTGAGCTTTGGTGCTAAGACATTTGGTAACCCAGAAGAAACTATTCAAAACGGGCCTGAAAAGGTTACTTTAAGCAATAATTTTCTTAAAGTGAGTGTCTCACCCACTCGCCTCGGTGATTACCGTCCTATTATTACTGGCTTTGGTGAAGTCAAACCCGTTCACGAAATTGGATTGACAAGTGAAATATCGGGACGAGTTACTCAGTTATCTAATGCGTTTAGAACGGGACAAATTGTTTTTAAAGGTAAAGTACTTGCACAGATTGACCCAACAAACTATGAACAAGCTCTAGCGCAAGCGCAATCATCTTTAGAAGAAGCAAAATTAGCATTATTAGAAGAAGAGCGTCAAAGTAAGCAAGTATTAAGCGAATGGAAGCGATCAGGTGTAAAAGGTAAGCCTGCTTCAGAGCTTGTTTTACGCAAACCCCAATTAGCATTTGCGCAAGCAAAACTAAAAAGTGCAGAAGCGAATGTAAAAAAAGAAAAGAGAGACTTAGACAATACTCTCATTCGTGCGCCTTTTAATTCACTTATAGTCACTCGAGATATACAACCAGGTAGTGTTATTCAAACAGGAACTAAGATCGCTACCTTATATAGTACTGACAAAGTCGAGATAAGAGTGCCATTATCAGATACACAATGGATACAATTAATGTCAGGTCATAATGATATAAAAAATCAGTCTGTCACAATAGCCTCTTCAACAGGTGAGGGAAAATGGAAAGGTGTTATAGATAGAGTTGAAAAGCATTTGTCTAACGATACTCGCCAACGTGCTGTTATTTTATCTGTGTCAAAACCCTTTGAACAAGAAATTGGTTTGTTTCCTGGCTCATTTGTTCAAGCCCATATTGAAGGAGCAATAGTTAATAATTTATGGGAGCTCCCCGCTTCTTCAATTTCACAAAAAGGTGATATTTGGTTTGTCGGAAGTAATGGACAGCTCAATAGTGCTAAAGTGAAACGCTTTTTCGATATTGAGGACAGTACTTATGTGTATCCTAAAGATGGGCAAGGCTTTGCAACCAACCAAATTATAACGCGCCCGCTTAGCCACTTTCGAAAAGGCATGTTAGTTCGAATTAAAGACGAGGGTTTATAATGAATAAGCCCCATAACATTATCACATGGTTTATTCATAACTCCATTGCTGCAAATCTGCTATTGATCACGGTATTAGCGGTGGGACTATTGTCTTTAGATGGATTACGAAAGGAAGCTTTTCCAAGCTTAGCGCCAGACAGGCTAACTATCTCTATTAAATTCGAAAGTGGTGATCCTGTGCAAGCTGAGGAAGGAATAGCAATAAAAGTGGAAAAAGCGTTAGACGCCGTTGCAGGTATCAAGCGTATCACTTCCGAATCAAATAGTAGAGGCAGTAACATAACAGTTGTAAAGCAAAGTGATTACGATCTAGATGTATTATTATCTGATGTGAAAACAAAAGTTGATGCTATCTATAATCTGCCAGAACAAGCTGAACGGCCAATCATAGAAAAGGCGCAGCAAAAAGAACATGCAATCTGGGTTCAACTGTATGGTGATATCGACAGAGATGAATTACAAGAACTCACCGAGCGTTTACGTGAAGATTTGCGCAGACAGCCTGCAATCAGAGATTTAATTTTTCAAGCGAAAGCTGAGCCCATGATTTCAGTCGAAGTTAAGGAGGCAAAACTTCAAGCATATAACAAAACGTTAAGTGATATTTCTGACCTTATTAACGCAGAATCGTCTACTGCTATGACGACTAGTTTACGTCATAAAGATAAATCTGTTCGCCTTAAAGTAACCGGGCAAGCATACACCGTCCAAGATTTTGAACAGATCCCATTTATCACCAGTGCTGATGGTTCGATAATAAAGCTAGGAGATGTAGCCAATATCACTTACGCCATTGAAGAAAATGTTTTCGTGTTGTCTCGGTATAACCAAAAAAATGCCACCGCTATTCAATTATTAGTCGACAGCAGAGGCGATGTGGTAAAAATAGCTGAACAAGCGAACGAGATAGTAAAAAAGTGGAAAAGTAATGACTACCTACCTAAGCATGTCTTCATTGACAGTTGGCATGATCAAAGTTCTCTTATTACTGAGCGCCTCTCCCTATTAATCAAAAATGGGTTATCAGGTATTGCCCTCGTTTTTATTCTCTTGGCAATATTTTTAAATCTACGAGTGGCCTTTTGGGTGGCCGCAGGACTACCTTTTATTTTCTTCGGTACGTTGTATCTCATGACCGATAGCTTTTTTGATCTCACCATTAATGAGTTGACCACTTTAGGATTTATTATGGCGTTAGGAATTGTAGTAGATGATGCCGTGGTAGTTGGTGAAAGTGTACATACCGCCAGAAGTAAAGGCGGTGATCCCGTTAATAACACTATCAAAGGTGTTTTACAGGTCGCTGAGCCTACGATTTTTGGCGTTTTAACGACGGTCGTTGCGTTCTGGGGATTGTCTAACATAGATGGTTATGGTGGCCAGATTTATTCACAATTCGGGACCGTAGTCGTCATTTGTTTGTTATTATCTCTTGTCGAATCCAAATTAATCCTACCAACCCATTTAGCATATAGCAACCCGAGTAAAACAGAACGATTTAAATGGTGGGTTAACTTTCAAGCAGCTGCAAATAAAGCGTTACTATCTTGCAATGAGCGTGCTTATAAGCCGTTGATTAATATTATATTGAGGTGGCGTTATATTGTCGTCGTTATCTTTG
>JBLIBL010000157.1:0-6726 GCA_047633355.1 Polaribacter sp. | reverse complement strand
CTCATTACTTACGTGATTTAGCCAATGATTTTCATACTTATTATAACGCTGAGAAATTTATCGTAGATGATGTTAATTTACGTGATGCACGACTTTGTTTGATTACTGCCACGAAACAAGTCCTTCTTAATGGTTTAGATTTACTTGCGATAAGCGCGCCAGAGAAAATGTAAAATGGCGAGAGATTACGCAAAAAAGAAAAAATCTGCCAAGAAAGGCGGTGCTAGTCGCAGTAACAAGAAACAAAATAAGCCGATTGGTTTGATATTATTGGTGGTTTTATTAGTGGCTGGATTAATCGCTCTCTTAGTCTATTTAAAATGGTATCAACCTACGCCTTTGCAGAAAATCCAAGCTGTTTCAAACCCTTTGAACAAAAGCGAGCAAAAAACAAGCAAAGCAAAAAAGCCTTCAACGAAAAAGCCTAAAGTGTTAAAAGCAGCGGATGATGAAGTGCCTTTCTATAGAACTCATCAAGAAATGATGAATAAGACAGTTGAGATCCCAATAGAAGATTTAAAGCTACCTGAAGACGAACACCAGTATTCCTATACAATGCCTTGTGGTTCTTTTAGAGAAAAATCAAGAGCTGATGAATTAAAAGCTCAAATTGCTTTTACCGGTCATGAGTCAAAAATATTACCAGTAAAAAGTAAATCAGAATTATGGCATAGAGTGACATTAGGCCCATATTCTAGTAAGCGTACCGCAGAGTCTATTCGCCACCGGTTGCAAGATAATGGATTTATAAATTGTAAAATATGGCGTAAACAAATTAAATAGTCAAAAATCCCAGCTCAAGATATCAAATTAAATTTTGTTATCTTGCATAAATCTGTGTATTGTTTCATAATTAAGTCAAATATCGAACATATACACTTTGAGAGCATTAATATGACTATTCCACAAGGCTTTGAAGCCGCAAAAGTCCTTTCGCCTAAGCGAAATACCACTGAAGCGACTAATGTCGATGAGTTGGCACTTGAGCAATTGAGCCATTATGGTATTGATGAATCTAGCGATTATGGGAAAGCCTTAAAAGATACAGTAACAAACTTATATAACGCCCAATCAGATATGTCTCGTTTATGGCAAATAACCAATGAAACCATTGAAAATCTAGATAAGAAAGACAAAATTGCCTACTTTAATGCAAAACGTTTTTTATCATTCCAGCTCGCAAAAATTCTTGATGGCTTACAAAATCCTTTTAGAAAAACAGCACAAAGTTTGAATAACAATGCGACTACGCAAATGGCTAAAGGAAGTTATCCATTATTTGACAACATTACCGCAATTTTCTCGGCAACGCCTGTAATCGCCCGTACTGCCACTTATATTTATGCTTGTACAGAATGGGTTGATGATGCATTTCAGGGTAAAGAGATGACTCATCAGATATATTCACGCCTATTAAACCCAACCTCTATTTCTTTAGCTAATGCGATAGTCGATTTAGAAGCTGGACCTTATACCGCTGATTATATGGCTTGGAACTTTAATAGCGGAATGGCGGCAATCGACTCCCTCTTGGCTAACGTATTAAATTATGGTGACGTACTTTTAGTCTCGCGGAATATTTATGGCGGCGTCCATCAGTTATTAGTGGATCACTTCGCACGTAAAGACAAAATGAATATTCAAATCGAATGGTTTGATGGTTACACAGTTGAAGAATTTGAAGTTCGATTTAATGAAATTAAAGCCAAATACCAACCACGTTTAGCACAAGCAGACAGCTTAGAAAATAATGCAATGCATGTTTATATCGAATCACCCTGTAACCCTCATGGATACATGTTAGATATACCTGCAATCTGCGAGTTTACCCATAATAGTGGTGAACATTTGGTGATGCTAGATTCGACCTTAGCAACGCCAGTTTTAAACAAGCCATTACAAAGAGAAAACAAACTAGAACGCCCTGACTATGTAATGCATAGCTACACCAAAGATATTTCAGGTACTGGCGCAGTAACCTCCGGTGTTATCATTGGCGAAGGCTATCGAATGTTTATCCCTAAGGGCGGAGAAGCCAATGGTTTGTCTTGGGAAAAATGCATGTTTTGGGATGTTTACTACATTAAAGGCGCTTTTCTTGCCTCTGATTTAGCTTATGATGTTTTAACTGGAATGAAAACACTAGAACAACGAGTTCTCAAAAAGACCGCTAACACCATAGCGTTTGCCAATTTTTTAGCCAGCCACGAAGATTTTAAAGTGAACTCGCATGCTGTTAAAGGCAATGAGAATTACGATTTACGTGAAAAATGTTTAACTAACGGCATGCCATGTTCTTTGTTCACTGTAGATATGGAACACGCAGGAATAAAGCGGGAAACCTTCTCTCGGTTTTTTGATGGTCTTGAACCTGGGTTTAGTCTGATGGTTAGTATTGGTCAAACAAACAGCATGATTCTGTGCCCCGCTTTAACTTCGCATTCGGAGCTATCACCAGAGGCTATGGATGAAGCAAGAATTTACCCAACGACTATGCGTATATCAATGGGTAATGAAAATGTTAAAGATTTAATTGCCGCTTTTGTTAACTCAGCAAGAACTCATATTGATCCGGTAAAACCTGGCTTTAGCACGATGTTTATGGCGAGCGAAAAAGTCGATAGTATGGTTGAAGAAGTCACACTTGATATCTACAGAAAAAGCCTAGTAAATGGCCCTAAAATGGCTGACTTGTTGGCTGATTAGTTTTATTCTTTAGTTGAGTAGGTTTAATCACAAAACAGGCAAATATGAAAAAACTAGATAGTATAGATCTCAACATATTAGCGGAGCTTTTTGCTGATTCTAGTATTACCAATAAAGAACTTTCTAAAAAGGTGGATGTTGCGGCTTCCACCTGTTTAGAGAGAGTTAAAAGACTTCAATCAGCTGATATTATAAAATCATTTTCTTTAGACGTTGATTTTAAGAGTATTGGCGGCAATATTGAAGCAATCACTTCTGTACGATTAGGAAAACATACAAAGGAAGTGATCCAAACCTTTCGAGATGAACTAGTCAATTGCGCAGAAGTATTAAGTGTTTTCCATATGGGCGGAGAGAATGATTTTCTGCTTCATATTACAGTAAAAGACACTTCTCATTTGCGAGACTTTGTTTTTCGCTCGATCACTTCTAGGGATGAAGTCGTGCATATTGAAACGGCTTTAATTTATGAGCAGACTAATAGTCGGACTTTGCCAGCTTTTTGAATTGTTGCGACTAGATGGCTTAAACCTTTCCTTTTTAATAATGTTAAAGATAAGTCATGAATTTTAGATATACGATTAAATTAATAACCTCTATTTTAACTCTGTTAACTATACTTTCCTGTACCTCAATAAATATTAATGGCAGTATTTAAAAATACAGCATTCCAGACAAAGGAATTGTTTTGAGTATATTGTCTGAACAAAGTGAAATTAGAATTAGAAATCCAGATGGTTCTTACACAATGGCAACGCCTCCAGTAATAGCTTTATATAATGCATACCTCAGTAATCAACGATCAAAAGCTCTTTATCCTGTTTTGAGTGACTTAAATGGTTTTAATTTTTTTTCACAAATGAGTAAAAAAATCAATGAAAGTTTAAGCAATATTGAGTGGTTAAAGATAGATAAAGAATACTCATCGAGAAAACTGATACATAATATCCTTCCTATTGGTACTCACCGTCTTCTTTTTAATGTCAAATATGAGTTTACGCCAAATATGGATTCTATTGAGGTTACAATATTTGTATTTTTTAAGAAAGTGAATAAAGCTAAAAAAAACGGCAGCAAAAAAGTAAGGAAATATAGCCCCATTTATGAAAATAGATATAAGTATATTTCGCCTCTTGCCGATCCTATTGGAATAATTAGAAATAAAAAGTCCACAGAAAATAATGCACTTAAAATAATTCTTGGCGAAGATAAAAAAAGATACTCTCCCAATGACAAATTAAAGCTTATGTCAAAATACTGGGGTTTTAATAATTCGATTAAAGTTAAGAAATATTTAACGGAAGCTTTAAATAAAACCAAAGCAATGATTTTTCACGATTTATCATTTAAGAAAAAACTAACAGACTCTGAATATTATGATTCACTTAAGAATTTTAATCAGTTTTATTGGGAATTAGATAGATCGAATAAGCGTTTATTCTTAGAAAGTAACTCTTGGTTTAAAAAAGGAAGCCTTTGTTCTATTCCTCTAACAGCAGAAACCCACCGATGTACAGATGTTATAAATTTTTGAAATTAATTATTTGCTTTTTCTTCAGCTTTCACTAGCTTTGCTAAAATAAATCCTCATCCAATCGTAAATTATTTGTACCGTTAAATCTTTATATAATAAAGTCTCAAATTTATCAGCCGGATCTTGGTTTTTAAATGAAAACTGATATTGAATAATATCCGGTTGCAGGTCATGTAAAATAATAATTATTCTTTTACCCGTTTTTAAGCAATCGATTGTCATCACATCAGCGGGAATCCCAACTTTTCGCATTCCAACGTTAATTCCAGTAACAGGATTAATGTCAGCGAAATCTTTTTGAATTTTTGCGTGAGATTCTGTTGCCATATCTGATAGTTTTTCTAATAATACGCTTTCCAAACTAATTTACCATTCATGTTAAGTTACTTTCAATAATAGATTTATTGTATTCAAATATCAACCAAGCTTAGGCAAAACATGACTCCGTTTATGCTCGAAAACTAACGAAGTCTCAACATTCTGGATTTCTTCCCTTGAGGTGAACTCTTTAAAAATAAGTTTTCTCAGCTCTCTAGAGTTGTAAGCTGCCAAGTGTACATTAAAATCATTTTCTCCCCCGATATGAAAAACCTGAATCACCTCTGGCAATTTAAGTAAATCATCTCTTAGCTTATCGGCGAGCTCCTCTGTATGACGAACCATTTTTACGGCGGCCATTGCTTCAATATGTGTCGCCACTTTAGGCAGGTCTATTTCACAAAAGTAACCTTTTATAATACCCTGAGATTTCAAGCGCTTAACACGCTCTTGGCACGTAGAAGTAGCAATATCTAAGTGTAAAGCGAGCTCTTTATTGGTGATATCAGCCTCTTTAAATAAAGCGGTTAATATTTCAACATCAAGTTTATCTAAGCTTTTCATTATTTATATTCTCAGTGGATAATTGCAAATATAATTGTAAATTTAGGTGCAAGTTTAAATTTGAAAACAATTATGACTCTCTAATAACCCTTCGCCAAGCTTAAATTTATTAAATATTAGTTTATGACAGCACAAATTCGGTATAAAATTAGCAATATTTCAATTAAACAAGCATTCGTCAACAATGAGCGATACTAAAACTCAATTTATCCAACTTGCTATCAATCGCCAAGCATTGAAATTTGGTGAATTCACACTAAAGTCGGGTAGGAATAGTCCTTATTTTTTCAATGCTGGTTATTTTAATCATGGTGAAGATTTGGCAATCATTGGTGACTGCTACGCAGATACTCTCATTAATGCAGGTGCTGAGTTTGATATGCTTTTTGGACCGGCATATAAAGGTATTCCACTTGGGTGTACTACCGCCACTTCTCTTGCCCGCAAATACGGAAAAAGCCTTCCTTTTTGCTATAACCGTAAAGAAGTTAAAGATCATGGAGAAGGAGGGAGCCTCGTTGGTGCGCCGTTAAAGGGAAAAGTATTGATTGTTGATGATGTAATCACTGCGGGAACAGCTATTAGAGAGTCAATCCAATTAATAGAACAAGCTGGAGCTGATACCGCTGGCGTGTTGGTGGCGCTAGATCGAAAAGAGAAAGGAAAAGGCGAACTATCCGCCATTCAGGAGATTGTAAAAGAATACAATATCCCCGTTTATGCTATTATTAATCTGGACGATCTACATGATTATATCAGCTCTCAGCCAATAATGAGTGAATATGTAGCTTCAATGTCTCAATATCGAGACAAATATGGTGTCCAATATTCAATTTATTGACGAGAAAAGAATTAACCGGTATTAGAATTATGAAAAAAATACAGTGGATCTATTTAACAGTTTGTTTGTTATTTGTTAGCCAAATAGTAGATAGCAAAAATTTCTATCGCTACAAAAATGCTAAAGGTGCGATAGAAATAAAAGATCAGATCATTCCTCAAATGGAAAAGGTCGGATACGATGTTTTTAATGAAATGGGGAAATTGGTTCGCCATGTTGCGCCAAGTAAAACGTTAGCAGAACTCGATCAAGATAGACTTGATAAAATTGAACTACGTAATGACCAAATTAGAAAAAGCCAACAAATTAGAAAAGATGCAGATTTATTGCGTCAATTTACATCAGTTGGAGACATCATTAGAAACAGAGATTCACAGCTACTTGCATTAGAGCAACGCATTAGAATACAAAATAGCAAAGCAAATCTTTTACATTTACAGCTAGAAGACCAACAACAACAAGCCGCGACTTATGAAAGACTTGGTCAAAAAGTCGCTAAATCACTCGGCAAAGATATTCAAGCATCCAGAGATCAAATTGCCAATAACCAGATAAATACAGGGTTATTAGAAGCAGAAAAAATTAGAGTAGAAAAAAGTTTTGAACGAGATATTATTCGGTATAAATATTTGGAGAGTATGCGCTTAACACTACGCAAAGAATCTAAAAAAACAGATGGAACAGAGCCTGTTATTTACAATTGCCCCGATAGCCAAACTTGTAATCGTGCGTGGCAACTTGCACAAATTTATGCACGCGACAA
>JBLIBL010000156.1:0-6775 GCA_047633355.1 Polaribacter sp. | reverse complement strand
AAAGTTTGGCTTTCTTCCCATGCAGATAAAATCATCATTTGTGCAACCCCAGCTTTACCTTGATAATAAACAATTCGCAATAATCCAATACCTGACAAAACTAACCCTGTAATGAATAACCATTTAAGCGTATTTTTCATTTTAAATTGCTCGAAGTCGAATAACGAATAATCCAAATAGACTTACAAAAAATATTGAAATAATCCAAACAAAATTTACATCCAAATCTAAACTAGTGTTTGGGTAATTTAAAGCTAACTGTTGTAATTTGCCTTTTTGACTTCCTTTAGGCATATGGTTTTTAACAATTCTTTGTTGCAATTGCTCTGCCACTCGCGATGGTGTTTTATCTACCGCAATCAAACTCGTGTAACGACTCACTATATGGTGTTTGATTGCGGTATCTATTATCTCTTGTTTTTGTGAATCATTTACTAAACTGTGATGAGCAGAATTCATTATTGATTCAATCTTTTCTCTTGCCCATAAGACCGCCACCCCCGATTGTTGATTTGAATTATCTATTGAGAGCGAACTCTGCCAAAGCGCACCCCCTACTCTACCTGAAATATTAATTGCTCCAGCTAGTTGGCTTACTTTTGCTTTAATCCAAAGAGGTTCACCATCAAATAAATCCGGAACTCTTTTTGGCCAAACATCGGCTTGTAAATTTTGTGGCCAGTCAATTTTTATATGAGTCAATTGAGGCTGACTAATTTGCTCGAATAGTTGACTCATTTTTTTCTTTGATTCATTAGTATCAGCAATAAAGGTAAAGGTTCCTCGCCCAAAGCGAGCCGCTTTTTTCATAAAAAATGTATTCGGAGCTAAGCCAATTCCAACAGTGTATAGACGACTATCACCTAATTTTTTGTCAATTAAAGAAAACAACTCTGCCTCGTTTGATATTGCACCATCGGTTAAAAATATAACTTGCCTAACAAGTTGGTGGTCATCTCTACCATCCAAACTTGCTTCTATTGCAGAAAACATTTCAGTCCCACCATCGGCATCGAGAGTCGCAACAAAATGTTTTGCTATTGAAATATTTGATTCGTTAGCATCTTGATGCCGAGCTAAATACTTTTGATGTTGTTGAATTAAATTCAATTACATTAAATTTATCACCTTTTTGTAGAGTCGTCAGAGCAAAATCTAATGCGTCTTTTGCTTGTTTCATTGATTCCCCCGCCATTGAGCCAGATGTATCAATCACAAAAATAGTTTCACGATTTATTTTTTGTTCAGTTGAACCTGATATGTCTGAAATTGAGGGTGGTAAGATCATCATTCCAACATAATTATTTTGTTCATCTTCTCCTAAATTGTTGGCTTGTGATGACAGTGTTTCTGAGAAAATTGCAACACGAGGCTGAACTGATTTAACAGGTTTCCAATTTAAAATAAAGTCCCGATCAGCTTTGACTATTTCTTCAGCAAAGTTGATTTTATATTCACTCTCCGTTTTTTGAAGTGTATTTAATTTGTGGCTTTTACTACTCAAATTTAATAAAGCAAAACCAGCATCTAATTCGATCTGTATCTTAGCTCGATTAAATAAAACACTTTTAGCCTCTTCTGATTCACTAGGAAATAGATTTTCAATTTCACTGAATTGATTTAATAGAGTGTTTTTTGAAGTTAAGTTATAGTTAAAGCTTTCTTTATAAATTTTAACAGGTTGATATCGAGGCGTAACCGTCATAGGAAAACGTATCGAAAACCCTTCTTCTCGTTTATAAATAACTTCTTGTTGATATTCAATTATGATTTCAACTTTTTCGTAGGGACCTATATTCGCTACACTATTGGTAAATAGATTTGGTCTATGTTGTTCAACTAAAGATGCTTTTTTACCTGATATTTTGGCTTGCTCATATATTTTTTTTGCCTCTTGCTTTTCTTTGACCTCACCTACAATAATCCTCTCACCTATTTTCATGGTTAAGTGGTCAACCGCTGATTTTTCAGGCAGTGGAAATAAATATTGTCCTTCAACCCATTGGTCGCTATTATTTTCAAATGTTTGGGTCACTATCACTCTAGCGGTCAACCCGCTAATGTGCATTTTTACATCCGTTTCTAAATTGATTGCTTGTTGCCTTCGAGTTTGATCATTTGAAAAGTAAAGAGTTCCTGCTTTGGGTTGTTCTTGTGAATCCTTTCGTGAGTATTCTTGTGCTAATGTAAAAGTTGAGGATAACGAAATAGATAATAAAAAAGATAATTTTATAAAAATTACTGTAAAAAGGTTATTAGTAATCATAGATTTGAAGGACCATTTAAAAAACATTAAATCTATTTAAGCCCTATAAAATGGATTCAATAGTTTAAAAATAGGATCTTAAAAGATGAAATGTGGCAAGATTATCGCGATTGTCTTAAACGTAAAAATAATTTAGACATTCAAATAATGATGCTCACACTAAAACGAACACAAACTTACGAGCATGTAAGAATGGCCTCGTTGTAATAATGCTGTTTACCCGTTATCCTTATCCTTATCCTTATCCTTATCCTTATCCAATAAATAGTCCAAGAGATCTAACAATGAAACCATTCATTACGACTATAGCCATGCTTATTCTTTTGCTTAATAACGCTTTTGTAATTGCCGAAACAAGTGTGTTATTTATTGGAAATAGTTTTACATATGGCTATGGCTCTGCCACTAAATACTATCGTGCAGATTCTGTAACCGATCTAAACAATGAAGGTATTGGTGGAGTACCCGCACTTTTCAAGTCTTTCGCTGAACAAGCGGGCTTTGATTACGATGTGTACATAGAAACAAAAAGCGGCAGTGCACTCGATTTTCACTTGGAGAACAAGTTAGGCGTAATTGGCAAACAGCCATGGGATCAGGTTGTCATGCATGGCTTTAGTACCTTGGATAGTAAAAAACCAGGCGATCCGGCTCTACTCATTGAAACGACAGTAAAAATGTCAACATTTCTGCAGACGCTGAATCAAAAAGTAGAAGTATTTCTTACCTCAACCTGGTCGCGCGCAGATTTGATTTATAAGGCTGCTCATCCTTGGTCCGGCACGCCTATAGGAAAAATGGCGCTAGATGTGCGTGCTGGATATGACAAAGCAGCGGCAGCATCTAGCGCCGTTAAAGCCGTAAATGGTGTTGGGCAAGCGTGGACGCGTGCAATGCTATTAGGTATTGCCGACTCCAATCCCTACGATGGTATCGAGTTTGGAAAAGTTAGCTTGTGGTCTTGGGATCATTACCATGCCAGCTCTTATGGTTACTATTTACAAGCTTTGGTTGTGTTTGGTAATTTGACTGGAATAGATCCGCGTTCACTTGGTAAAAATGAATGCTCAGGTTTCGAACTTGGCATGTCGCAACGTGAAGTAAACATGCTACAACAGGCCGCTTTTGAACAGCTGGCAAGCGAAAATAAGGTAAAGGCTGCGCCCTTAATATTAGCTAAATCTGTTCATCCAAAACATTGCTCTTTAAGTCAATAACTACACTTTATACTCACTACACAGAGCTAGCTCAAAAGATTACATGTTTCCAACACTAAGGGCTCCGTCTACAGGCAAAGCAATACCATTAACGTAAGCGCCCGCATCACTAGCAAGTAAAAGAAAGGGTGCACTCATTTCACCCATGGTTCCAGGACGACCCGGCGTAGAAGCTTCTATATAAGCTTTACCCGCTGGAAGTTCAAAATAGTGTGAGGTCATCTCGGTAAGAAAATATCCGGGGCAAAGTGCATTCACACGAATATTTCGACTAGCCCACTCTAATGCAAGACCTTTTGTCATTTGGATAACTCCAGCCTTAGATGCGGAATAACTCACCTGACCAAAAGCAACACGCAGCCCCATAATAGAAGCTGTATTAACAATGCTTCCACCAACTCCCGCAGCAAACATGCGACGAGCAGCTTCATTAGCTACTATCCAGACACCCTTAAGATTAGTGTCAATCACATTATCCCAACCGGCTTCATCTACTTTTAACGCCAGCTTGCTCTCTGCAACCCCTGCATTATTAGATACTACAGTTACTGTTCCAAAGGCTTCTTCAGCTTTATTAAAAGCCTCAACAATGGAAACTGGATTGGTGACGTCCATCTCCACAGCCAACGCATCTCCTCCAGCATCGACAATTTCAGTTACCAGCGCCTCAAGACGTGCAAGACGACGAGCAGCTACTACCACTTTTGCGCCTCGCTGAGCTAGGAGTTTAGCAAAATGTACACCAAACCCACTGGATGCGCCAGTCACCATTGCAACTTTGCCGCTCATATCAAATTCTGTTTTCATTTTCTCTCCGATTTATATTATCTTTTAGCCACAGATTATGTATTGTTGCTATCTGGATGTGAAACGCAATTAAAAAATATCTAAGGTGATCGCAATGTCCCCTATTTACGTATTAAAATACACTAGGATAAATTACACAGCAACGCTTAAATGAAATATATAAATCAAACTGAGTTGGATAATATGACACCACGCTACCGAGCTCATGTTATAAACAGCTTATCTGGTTTTAAAAGCGCCAACCTTATTGGTACACGTAATAAGGAAAATATATACAACTTGGCTATTTTTAGCTCTGTTGTCCACATGGGCGCTTCACCAGCACTGGTTGGCTTTATTACGCGGCCTAATAGTGTTGTTCGACATACTGTAGAGAATATCCTGAAAACCAAGGAATTTACGATTAATCAAGTTAATGACAACTTTTGGCAAGCAGCTCATCAAACATCGGCTCGTTACGACACAGGCGTATGTGAATTTAAGCAGACAGGGTTAACTCCATTGATTATTGATGGGGTTGACGCTCCTTTTGTTAAAGAAAGTCTACTTAAGTACGCTTTAAAGCTGAAAGAAGTAATTCCCATTCAATTGAATGATACATCGTTAGTGATTGGCGAAATAACAGATATTATTTGTAATAAAGAGGCAATTAAAAGTGACGGGTATATTGATATCGAGTCACTAAATACTGTCTCAATTTCTGGACTGGATAGCTATCATACCAGCCGTCGGTTATCTCGAATAAGTTATGCTAAACCGGATAGCTCACCATTTAATCTTTCACTTGATGGCGAACAACCTGACTAGTAAGTTATGACGATACGTTTTTACTTAACTCTAATTTTAAAGTGAAAAAATTATGTTAACGATATTTTATGATGGCAACTGTCCACTTTGCACTAAAGAGATGCAGCACCTCAAAAAAAAGGACCATGACAATCTCATAAACTTGGTAGATCTACATCAAGACGAGTTTGAAACGCTCTACCCTAGTGTTAAATTTGTAGACGCAATGAAAATATTACATGGGTATTACAAAGGAGAACTTTTATTGGGAATTCAGGTTACACACAGAGCTTGGACTTTGGTTGGTAAAGGCTTTTGGGTGGCTCCGCTTAATTGGCCGGTTATCAAAACGCTGTGTCATTGGGTTTATCTAGTGATCGCCAAATACCGTCATCAAATTTCAGCTTATATTGCAAAAACATTTGGCATAAAAACAATCAAGTGTATTTCAGGTATTTGTAATGATAAATCAACAGACAGTAATCCTCGGCGCGATTAATTGCTAGATTAGCGCTAAGCGATGTTTAACTCTTTTCGAAAACAAATTACTGCCAACCAATACGCCATAAATTACCGAGCTTCAAGTCACGCCAATCTATAGCATATTTATTTTTGCTCATCACCGCCTCGATTAAACATTCATTGACGTTTTGTTGCTCATCGAATTTAACAACCGTGATAATAAAATGCTTTTCTTTATTATCAACTTCAACTTTTGTCCATTTACTATTTATTAGTGTTTTAGGATTGATTTTATTCATATTTTTATTAGGTTAGACGATCTGTTTACTATTAGTTGAGTCCGCGTCATTTAAAAAAAGCAAATTGAAAACTGATAATGAAAATGTTCCCGCAACCTTTTTAGTTACTAAAAAACCAACTTCGCGAATGTCTTTATATTTAAGTCTTGGCGCATTGTTCACCATACGACCTCTAAAGGAAGCCTGGAAATCAGACAATGTAAATTTTAATTTTTCTCGCTGGCCATCAACCGTATTGAAGTCTTGCTTGTAAGCCAATCGATAACCATCAACATATACTACCATTCTTAACTGATAGATTTGCCCGTCACCTTTTATATCAATAATAACCGTCTCAAAATCTTTAGATAGCGGTTTTACAGCTCGAAATACTGAACTAAATCCTCCATTATTATCGAGTGATATATTACCACTGAAAACGCCGTGTTCGTCTTCAATCAGCATGTCGCCCTTAGACCTGCCGCCCATCACACCATCGTTGGTTATTCGCCATTTATTTACTTCTTGTTTCTGATTAAAATCAATCATGAAATGTGACTCATTTTTCACATGGTTGAACTTGAACCTCTGCTGAGTGCTAGGATCCGTTGCTATATTTTCACTGTGAATGGTGATACTAAACAATAACATCACCACCAAACTAACTAGTTTTGTAGTCAATGGTTTTATAATTAATGCTATCATTATTTTTCACCCTTTACCCTTTAATTAGTTTAACCAATCAGACTACCTGCCAATTAGGTTCAGTGAGTTAACTTTTTTATAAAATTCGTGAAGAGTATCTTTTTGTTCGTAATCAATGGAGAATTTTCCATGAAACAACAAAGTGACCGTTAAGTCCTTATAAGCTAACCAGCAGGTATAGCCTTCAAAATCATGCCATGCTCTAATACCTAAAAACTTATATTCCCCTTCTACCTTAACTCCCTCGGTTAAGA
>JBLIBL010000155.1:0-6857 GCA_047633355.1 Polaribacter sp. | reverse complement strand
TCGTTATGATGCTACGCAAGATGTATATATCTGTCCTGCTGGAGAGCAACTCATTTTTATCACCTCGACGAAGGATAGTGAAAAAACCAAAGGACAGAGTAGATATGCAACGCCCCGTGCCAGGATTGCTCATTGAAAATAAAGCGCACAACAAATAAGAAAGGACGGGAGATAAAACGGTATGCCATGGATGAGCACAAGGACGCTTTGCGAGAAATAATGAAACATCCGAAGGTAAAATAACACTATGGAAAAAGACAAGGGATGGTTGAACCAGTATTCAGCTACTTAAGACAAGTACAGGGTTTGAATCGCTTTAGACGCAAGGGTCTTAATGGTGTACGGACAGAATTTGCGTTACACATGATGGCATACAATCTAAGTCGTATCTTGGCTTACATTTTTGATAAAACAGGGTTTATTGGGAGCTATATACGTCAACAAATCGCGATGATATATACAATTATTCAGATAAAAGGTAACAAAGTAAAGCTAGCCCGTTAGTTATCGCTTCTGGCCTAATTTGACTTAGTAATTTGTGATCCAAAAGGTTTTTGCACCATCCTCCTAGTTGCTAGGGTTGTGGAGTCCATACATCGCCATAGAATTTATGATCATTAGTTAAGGGCTTAGATATCAGCCAATGCACAAAACCTATCAACAGCTCATCATCATAAGGCTGATGTCTGAAAGGCTCACAATGAAGAAACCGCGGGGATTGAACTCGGTGCTATGGAGTAAATTTATCCATTCGTTGGAAAAGTTCTCAGGGACTTTTGAAGTTTAAATGTAACTTATTAAGAGTATTGTAAAGTATGGAACGTCCGCTAAGCTTAATAGTTATATGCTATTTAGGTAACTAAGAAGAGTAAGGATGAAGATAATCTTACGTTTAATTTTACTTTACTTTTCATGTATATTAACAGTTTTTTCGACACAGGCTTGTGACGATATCGCTGCTAAGAATGCGTTAAAAGAGATCATTTGGTTAACCGAAGACTATCCCCCATTTAACTACTCAGATGAATCAGATAAAATCGTAGGAATTTTTACTGATGTTCTTTTTAAGGTGTATCACAAACTTGGGATCAAGCTTAATTATGAAAAAATAACCATAGTCCCATGGGCTAGACTTTATCGTACTATGGAAGTAAACCCTCATTATGCTGCATACTCCATGGTGAGTAAACCTCATAGACAGAATGCATTTATTCTAGTACCCTTGCCCATTTTAACAAAAATTTCTATTATGGTATTAAAAAAGGAGCTAAAAAGAATACAGAAGATGAAATATGAAGACCTTACTATTGCGGTGGTACGTGAAGATATAGGTCATTACTTACTAAACAGTCATGGTTTTCCTGCCACGCAAGTAGAAACCACTTCGGCTTCAAGTATACTAAAAATGCTAGCCTACAATAGGGTAGATGCAATAGCCTACGCCGAAGACGTTGCTTTTTTTCAATTAAATAAGTTAGGATTGAATAAAGGAAGTATTGTTCCCCCTAATTGTTTTAGACGATAAATCATTTGCCAATTATGTTTTTCACAAAGACAAATCAACATGTTTAGTTAACCTGTTCAGCAAAACAATTGCAGAATTACACCATTCGGGGGCTTTAGATCTAGTACAAGATAAATACCTCCAACAATAGTCGAGACATTACATTTAATGACAGCGGGTTGCGACAAATCTGAGATTTTAAATATATTTTTTCAATATCATGACTATAATCAGTTTTAACAAATTGGTGTCATTCACAGGCAGACGTTTACAGCCTTTACCTTTATGGGGTATTGTACATAAACGCGATATTTTTCGATTACTGCTCGGTATCCCTTGAAATTAAAAGCCTACAGGCTATCTCTAATTTTACATTGCCAAGTATCGATAGAAAGTAGCTCTCGATATGGCAAGGGATTCACAAAGTGACTCCACTGAAACTGTTTTACTTTGATGCATCTGTTTAGCCATCTGAACTTTAGGATTGTTAATACCAGTCTTCGGTCTTCCACCGTTTATTCCCTTAGCTCTTGCAGCCGCTAGACCTGAATTTGTACACATCTAACCTATTATTTTAGCTTTTATTTCTAATGTAAGTTAGGTAGCTGTAGTGAAAAACAACAACCTTCGTTTAGAACACTGGAAACCTTTATTTCACCTCTGATTTCCCCTAACACTAAATTATGCGTAATAGTTAAACCTAATCCTACTTCTCTGCCGCAAACTTAGAAGTGAAAAAAGGCTCAAAAACACGGTCTATTTCCCCCTTTATCTATCCCTCTACCATCGTCGATAATGTTAACTAATACACCATTAGATTCATGATCTTTATTAATTTCAATTCTAAGATGACCATCATGTTCAAGGCCATGACTTAACGCATTATTAATTAACTGAACGATTATCTGTGTAGGATGCTGGGTAACTGGCAATTTAATTAAATCACTCCTCACTCTCAAATTAAACATTGACCCATTTATTAATAACTAAACTTTAAACAATTTAGTTATTTCTTCCTGAGCAAAGACTAAATCAGACAAGTTATGACTAACCTCATTCATTTTACCTGAGACATCTGACGCCTCTTCCGCACGTTGTTGAATATCTTCAACATGTGAGACCATAAGTGTTGATATTTGAAGCTGCTGTTCTGTCGCTACAGCAATTTGGCTATTCATATCTAAAATAATATTAACGGTCTCAGTAATAGTTGAAAGACTTTCCCCAGCTTCATTAGCACTTGCCACACTGCTATCAACCATACTCTTACTACTTTCCATTGTTAAAACAGCAGATTGTGCCGCATCTTGTAATTGCACAATGATTTGATTAATTTCTTTCGTTGAATCTTGTGTTCTAGAAGCGAGACTGCGAACCTCATCAGCAACCACTGCAAATCCACGTCCTTGTTCTCCTGCTCTTGCTGCTTCAATAGCAGCATTAAGTGCTAAAAGGTTAGTTTGGTCTGCAATACTTTTTATTACATCTAACACCTGATTTACCTGATTAGTATCTTTTTGCAATTTCAGAATAGCGCTGGCCGACTCACTGACATTATCAGCAAGTTTTTGAATACCTGATTTAGTGTAATTAACAACTTTATGACCCTTTTCAGCCTCTGCCATCGCTTGCTTAGCTGCTTCAGCTGCATCGGATGCGTTCCCCGTAATCGATGCAACGCTTTGACTCATTTCATTCACTGATAACAATGATTGATCGACAGTATCCTTTTGTTGTTCTGCCGAATGCTTTGATGTCGCCGATAGTTTATCAACCGTAGATGCTGTTTCCCCAAGAGGTTTTGCAGTATCTACAATTTTTTTAATAGTATGTTGTAATTTTTCCATAAATGAATTGAACCAAAAAACTAATTGTCCAATCTCATCTTCACTATTCGATTCTATTCTTACCGTTAAATCACCATTCTCTTGTGCTATATCTTTCAAGGAGTCGACAACTTTTTTAAGGTTGTGGCGAATAGCATTACTAATTGATATAGCAACAGTGAATAATATAACGATAGTAATAATCGCAACAGCAATACCAACATTTGTCGTTGCTGTAGATTGTTCATTTACTTGTTTAAAAGCACTGGTAAATGATTTCATCTGCTCTTTTTGAAATTGATTCAACTCTTTCTGTAACAATAGAATATGCTCTGACATTGCCTTGCTTCGCTTGGAAATAGTAGAGAAGTCGGCTGTTCCTTCGACCATTTCAAATGAAATTTCATTTGCTAATTGATAATAGCTATCAAATAATTTATCTAGTCTAAGTATCGAATCTATAGTCTGCGTATCAACACCTTCTCTTTTCTTGAAATTAGTTTTGATCTGAGCAGCCATTTTATCAGCCTCATCAAGTAATTCAGCCTCCCCTTCAGCCACCGCATCACTTAACGTTTTCTTTAATTTATCTAATAAGACTAAATTTCGTTCTGATATTTGCAATAAGGGAAAACGTACATTTTGAGCGTTATTAAGTAAATTAAGTGCACTGCTAGAAGTGTACATGCTGATCGATAAGTAAAATATAAAACCAATGGAGCCGACCACAGGAATCAATAAAATTTTAAATTTAACAGATAATTTTTTTAAAAAGCTCATCAATGCTCCAATATATATATGCTAATTATTCTTTTTAATTAAATATAGACAGCTTTTATTTATTTGCTTACTAACAGCCTAAAAAATAATACGTAAATATTTTAGCGTTAACAGCCAAAATAGATTCTGGTGACTAAAAAGCAAATAATTTTGCACTATTTACACTTACGTCTACGCTTAACAGGACAATTCAATATTAACAATTAGTTACAAGGGATCACATATGTTACGTATTTTAAAATATCAAAAACGAATGGTTGTAATCGGTTTGTGTGTTTTCAACCTATTCGCTACAAATTATGCAGTTGCCGACGTCGCAATTATAGTCCATCCAAGCAATACATCTACTTTTGATAAATCAACAATAAAAAAAATATTTCTGGGTAAGAAAAAGTCTTTTTCTAATAGCAGAATTGCCATATTGCTTAGTTCTCCACCTAAAAGCACCGCAACTGAAGAATTCAACAAAAAAGTAATTGGGAAATCAAGAAACCAAGTAAATGCATATTGGTCAAAAATGATATTTACCGGGAAAGGCACGCCTCCTCAAGAGATGCCTTCAACGGACGAAATAATATCAGCAATTGCAGCAAATCCAGATGCTATTGCTTATATTGATTCATCAGAAGTAACCGACGCTGTCAGAATCGTCGCAACATTTTAAAAGGGGCTATATTATGAAGATTTTGATTATTACATTTTTTACTTTATTATTTACATTTTTTTCCACCTTAACGCTCGCAGAAATAAAAATTAGTGGTTATGGTTCTATTGTTGCTGGTAAAACACTAGGAACCGTTGATGACCCTTTAAATCCAGGACAAAAACGTGATGAAACATTAACGGCTGATTTTTACGATGTTGGTCAATACACCAATGACATATCTTTCAACGCAGAGTCAATTTTCGCAATTCAAGCCGTTATGGATTTAAGTACAAATTTTAAAGCGACTGCTCAACTTGTTGCTAAAGGTGTCGATGACTTTGAACCTGAATTCGATTGGTACTATTTGACTTACCAAGCAACAGACTCCTTAACCTTAATGGCAGGTAGAAGAAATATTCCAATGTATTATTTCTCTGAATTCTCAGAAGTTGGTTATGCTTACCCTTGGATGCGTCCACCCTCAAATTTATACTGGTGGCAAGTAACACAGTTCAATGGTATTCATGCCATGTATGACTTTGAATTAGGTGACTATTCAAATACCCTGACATTATTTTACGGTAATGAGTATTCTGATGCTAATGTTGAAATGTTGTATTACGACAAACTCTATGGTGGTTCAGCTCGAACAGTAAATGAATATTGGACTGATATTGTAGGGATGAACTGGAATATATCAGGTGATAATTTTGATGTAAGATTTGTCTATTTTCAAAACGATAGAGACCGCGAAACTATTCAACAAGATGGCAGTATTGATGATTACACTCCATTTTCACAAACTTTTATAGGTGTAGGCGGAAGTGTCAACATTCAACAATTCACAGTGTTATTTGATGTCAATTTCGTAGAATATGATGATGCTATAGGAACAGAGTTCCCTACTTATTTAATTTCAGTAGTTTACAATATAGATGACTATCAGCCTTATATCTCTTACTCTAAAGCAGATCACGAGAGAACTAAAGCTTCACCACCAACAGAAGACTTAGAAGAGCATTACATTGCAAGTTTTGGCTTACGCTATAACTTCCTTCCAAAAGCTTCTTTTAAAGTCCAATACGATCATTTCGTTGATCAAGGAGACGCTGCTAGTGGTTGGGCATATCATGGTGACTCTAGCACTATTACGATGGGGATAGATTTCATTTTCTAAAATGCCATTTATAGCTGCTATTATAAATGCAGCATATAAAGGGGTCAGTAAAAACTGGCCCCTTTATATGTAGTGGTCAACTAATTTGGGGCGCTGAATTAAGTCTGCACGGGGACTTGCCCAAAGTATTGCAGACTGAAATCTATAAACTCGAGACGTTCCTTTTGTGCGAGAGTTATTGAATCCATTGCTATTTGAGGCATATTAAGCTAGATACGCACCTTATTGTTTATCAGATGCTTCTGCATCAACGCTAAGCGTTTTAAATAACTTTTTTTTCTTCAATGGGCAATTGGTGAATTATGCAATTTAACTCAGCTATGATGTCTGACTCACAGAATAAGTAAGCTAAGGGGGTGAAATCGAGTTAGAGTTAATATTCTAAATTTATTTAAAACTTACATGATTTAATATCCGCTTTGGGGATTTGAGATCTAATTCCGTGCAAAATTTTCGGCACAATCTCAACTGTGAATGGATGTGAGTTTTTATATAAAAACGACAACTTTAGGACCCCTGATCTGCCGTTTTTAACTCAAAAGCTAACTTCCGCTTTTGGCTATCTGAAAAACTCTCTGATGCTCACTGGCTTAATGTTAACAATGATACGAAAGAAGGCTTTAGCCTGGGTGTATCCCAGCTTCTGACAAATTATTTGCGCCCGAATAAAACCACATTTTTCGGCAATTCTACTTTCTCTTTGTAGCTGGCCGACAGCAAATGCCAACCATTATCAAACCGTTCACTTTGAAGTAAACTTCTTGCCGTTAAAACACCCTGATCACCTGCTATACCCCATCGCATTCCTGAACATTTCATTCGTTGTGTGACTAAGGTCTTGCACGACGCCTCCGTCACTCCAGACCCAATAGGTAAATTATTTTTGGCCAAATCAGCATAATTCATTCGCGCCAAGTTGTTTTT
>JBLIBL010000154.1:0-6890 GCA_047633355.1 Polaribacter sp. | reverse complement strand
ATTTCCCGTGTTAAGTCGCTTGTAATTGCGAAGATTTAAAATGAGCAATAGACACACCTTCAAAAAGATGATTAAACGTCTATTGCCAAAGCGCCTAAAAACAAAGCCAAGGCTTCCAATCTTGTTTGTACATGTGCCAAAAACTGCTGGCACAAGCTTCAGAAAGGCGGCATCACAGTCTAAAAAAATTGTTCATGTTTTATGTGATTACGGTAAAGATAACGCAACTACCACTTCTGAGATTAATGACGCCGCCCATTATTCTAATAACACATTATCTATTGAATTGGTCTTAAAAAATCACGAAAATTATATCCTAACTGGACACTTTCCAGTAGACCGCTATAAACGTTTTTTCTATCCCTATGAAATTGGTATTTTCATTAGGGACCCGGTAGACCGCGTTCTTTCTAATTATTATCACAAACAAAGAAACGAGCAGTTTACAGGTAGTATTGAAGAATTTATTCAAACGAACGCTGCCGACAATTTACAGCTAAAACAATTTGGAGACCTGGCGCCGCAATATTTTGGTTTCATTGGCATATCTGACAAATATGACGAATCCATAGCACTGGTTAACGCTTTATACTCTATTGATCTTGAAGTGCTGGAGTTAAATTTAAATCCTGAAAAAAAATCATCAAACTATGAGATAAACGATAATATTGCACAAACAATTGTGGAACTTAATTGCAAAGAGACTGAATTATACAAAACCGCCAGCAAACTATTCCAATCAAGGTTAAGCTTTAAGAAAGTCAAATGTTCGCTTTATGGTTCATGGCAGTTTGAAAATGAATTTAAAATTAGCGGCCGGGCTTATCGGGCATACTCCAATATCCCTGTTAAACTTAAGCTTCAAATAGACGGTAAACTTGTTGCATCGGCAACGGCTTCTATTTATAACCCTATCCCTTGTGATGTAAAACAACCGCTAGAGGGGTATATTGGCTTTCAATTTGACATAAGAGAACTGGCTACTAAAACAGGTACTATAACTATCAGCGCGGCTGATACAAATGAACCGCTATTTAATTTAGAGCATTGATTTGTTGTGTTAGTACTCGTTTAAAATTAAACAGTTATCAACCATAAAGGAATTCTATTGTTACGCTTATTGTTAAATAAATTTAGAAACATTACGCTCCAGCGAAAAGTTGCTCAGAGTAAATATTTTTCCAATAATTGGTACATAGATAACTACAAACAACAACTTGTTAATTTTTCAGGTAGCCCTGTAAAGCATTATTTAATAATTGGTTGGAAGTTAGGCAATGACCCGTCACCCTTGTTTTCTAGCCAAAAATATCTTTCACGATATAAGGATGTTATAGATTCTGATTTATGTCCGTTAGTGCATTTTTTAATATATGGGATCAGTGAAAAAAGAATTATCGATGTAGCTGTTCAACAAAACAGTCCAAAACCAACTAAAATTTGCGGCAGTATTTTATTTGTTATAAACGCTTATGACGTTGCAACACAAAACTATCGGGTGCATAACTTTGTTCAAGCACTAATGGCATATGATTGGAATATAAAGGTCATAAAAGATAAGGATGCCTTAATAGAAATCGGTAATAAATGGGACATTATTGTTTTTAATAGAATTGCTGCCGGCACGAGTATGATCGAGGCGCAAAATAACTATCGCAAAAACGGTGGTATTCTTATTTATGACATAGACGATTTAATCTTCAATCCCGACAAAGCTAAATTACAAAATTCTTTTATAAAACGAGATAAACAAGGACAAGATGCTCGCTTAGCTGCTATGCAAAAAATTAAAACGTCTCTTCTTGCATCAGATCTTGTTACGGTAACCACTCAAGCATTAGCAGTTCAGGTTAATGATTTTGGTAAACGTTCATTTGTTATTCCAAATTCTTTGCAAAACAACATGCCTGTAGCAGCAGATAAAGCTAATGATGTTATCAATATTTGTTATTTGTCAGGAACTGCTACTCACGATAAAGATTTCGAAGAATGTGAACAAGCCCTAATAGAGGTTCTTAGAGAAAATAAAAATGTAATACTAAATATTGTCGGAGAATTGACATTAGCGCAAGAATTGCAAAATAGTCCGCAACTAGTCCGCCATGACTTTATGTCTCATGTAAATATGTTGGTATTTTTATCTTCAATGGATATCAATTTGGCCCCCTTAGAATTAAACAATGAATTTACTGACTGTAAAAGCGAGCTGAAAATATTTGAAGCGTCATTCTATGGAGTACCAACTATTGCGTCGGCCACAAGCGCTTTTTCTGCTGCTATAGCACATTCCGTTAACGGCTTTATTGCTTCAAACAAAGCGCAGTGGTATTACGCATTAAAGGAACTACTAAAAAGTACAGAGTATCGTGAGCAAATAGGCCAGCAGGCAAAAGCGACTATTAGTGTCATATTTAGTTCCACGGTAGTCGCCGCTAAGCTAAACACTTTGTATCGATATTTATTAGCAAATAAACATGAATCATTATTACAACTTAATAGCGCAATGTTATATGAGTTTGCCACAAATAATATCGAACTATCTCAAGATATTGTTACCCATTGTGGCTTACTGAATGAGTCATTTTATAAAAACATGTATTGTGATCTAAGCGCACAAAATGCTGCAGTGCATTATTTTAAATATGGTAAAAATGAATTAAGAAAGGCAAGCAAAGACTTCGATGGCTGGTGGTATGATATAAGCCGAGGTGAGTACAATAGTCTTAATACTCATTACAATCCCATTGTTCATGCTGTGTTTCATGCAACGGGTAACAATAGTTTGCTAGCAGCGCCACAGCTTACAAAAACTAAGCGCACTTATAAATTACCAAATAACCATAAACGCGTTTGTATTTTTGCCGGCTACGATGCCGATGGTTTAATAGATGACACTTTAGTTACTTACATTACAGAATTGTCGAAGTATTGTGATGTGTATTTTATGGGTGATTGTGAATACAAAGAAGGTGAAATTGAAAAACTGTCGCCTTATGTCCTTGGCGCATGGAGCGCAAGGCACGGACAATACGACTTTGGTTCATATAAAAAATTAATGCTAGACAAATTGGGGTGGCAAGCATTAGAAAAATACGATGAAGTACTTTTAGCAAACGACTCCGTATATTTACTTTCCAGTCTTGGGCCTGTATTTGAGAAAATGTCACAAAGTGATTGTGCATGGTGGGGCATACAGGCAACCAAAGGTATGGCATTCACTAAAACAGATCCCTCACAAAACCTCGTTCAAAATACATCTCATCAGTTGACTGACGAACTTTTCGAAAGTTTTGAAAAAACCCCGTTTTACGACTTTCACGTTGGCTCATATTTTATAGCTTTTAGAAAAAATGTTATTCAAGACCCCGGTTTTCGTAAAATTATTGAGTCAATTTCATTAGTCAATAAAAAGAAATTAATTCTAGACTTTGAAGTAGGTATTACTCGTTATTTAGTGGGTAGTTCGTTTAAGTTAAAAACCTTTGTTGAAGAGTTACACGGATTTCACCCTGTTTATACTGAGAATTTATTTAACTTGATTACTGAAAAAGGCTTTCCATTTTTAAAACGTTATCTACTTGCTAATAATCACTACCATGTGCCGCAACTTGGTCGTTTATTAGACCATTATGGCCTATTAGGCGATAATAACGTTGTCAAACATTTGCATAGAACTGTTGGTGAAGAAACGCTTACTAAAAATTTAAATTTATCGTTGTTAGAAGCATATAAGACATCTGCTTTTGACAAATTAAGTAACAGCAAATTCAAAGAACTTGACACTCAAATTCCTAAAGATCCTAATTTATGGCTATTCCCCGTTTGTTACTACGACCATTTGTTAACAGGCAATGACCGTGCTTTATTTGAACATGTCAAAAACAATCCTAGAATTAGAAAAGTCATTTTAACTCGTTCTAAACCTGTCGAAATGTCGGGGCTTAATGTCTATCATTTCAATATAGATTCTGCAGACGCTCAGCAAATTATTTTACGCGCAAAAAATATATTTCTAAAACATGGCCCTTTAATTAATATTCCTTATCCGTGTGAATACACTAACAGAAACTTCGTTAACTTATGGCATGGTATTCCGTTAAAGCGAATAGGTGTATCATCTTTAGATGTAGGGGGGATAAAAATTGACGAGATTATTGCTCATAATAAACCTAACAAATGCGTTATTTCATCTTCTAAAATTGATCGATTAGCAATGACTGCAGGCTTTTATCCACTTACTTACAAGCAAGTGCCCATAACAGGTCTTCCCCGCATCGATTTAATTGGTATGGAAGAAAGTATGCTGCCAATTGATTTGCAGGATGAATTGAATAAGCTACGAAACGCTTTGGCGGGAAGAAAGTTAGTGCTTTATGCACCCACATTTAGAAATGCACAGGCCGAAGCTTACTATGACTTTTCAAAACCCGAATTAGCCAACTACAAACAATTACTTTGTTCTAATAACGCCGTGTTAGGTGTGCGTGAACATATGGCTGATTCAGGCAAAGGCTATAATGACATTTTGTCGAATGTAGATTGTTTAAATTTATCGTCTGATAACTACCCAAATATTGAAATGTTATATCGGTTAGCAGACGTGCTAATTACTGATTATTCTAGCTGTTATATTGATTACTTATCAACCCGTAAACCAGTTATTAGTTTTGCATACGATTTAGAAAGCTATATGGAAAGCGAACGGGGCTTATATTATGATATCTACGATGTATTTCCCGGTGCTATTTGTACCGACTTTGATAGCATGCTGGTATCTTTGTTTGACGCTTTAAACACGGGCGTAAAGGATGTTGAAAAATATGAAAGAGTTAGACATATGTTTTTTGACTTTGACGACCAATTAAATAGTCAGCGGGTAGCTGAGTTAGTTTACAACTTGGGATAATATGAAAAAGAAAACAATCATTACTTATGGCACATTTGATATGTTTCATATTGGTCACTTAAATTTGTTAAAACGTTTAAAGACAATGGGTGATGAACTTATTGTTGCAGTATCTACTGATGAATTTAATTTAGTTAAAGGGAAAAAAACACTTATTCCATACGATCAAAGAGCTGAAATCGTAGCGGCTATTGAATATGTCGACAAAGTTATTCCCGAAGAGAACTGGGAACAAAAAGTTCGTGACGTAAAAGAATTACATGTTGATTTGTTTGTAATAGGTAACGATTGGCAGGGAAAATTCGACTTTCTTAAAGAATTTTGTGAGGTTCTTTATTTAGAAAGAACAGAGGGTGTTTCTACCACCATGTTAAAAGATTCTTTAAGCGCTATTAAGAAAATCTCAAGAGTTGATTTAATCAATGCTTTAGATATTTTAGAAAGATTAAGAGATGATTTAGCTTAGCCGAAGCCAAGTTCCGCGGCAGTGGCATAGCACAATTCAAATAGGCATGAAAAAGTACTAATGATTAATTGGAAACCAGTTAAAAATTTTTTAAGACAAAACAGAGCTACTTCCTTTGCCTACCAAAAATTAGTTAGGCTTTATTACACGACTAGACGACGCTTTCCAAGAAGTTACTCAAGCTGGATAATGCTATCAGAAAGCCTTGCTAAATATGCCATTCAAAAGACTCATAATACAATATTGGTTGTCATTGATGCCGATGGTAAAAGTGACGAAGAGTTATTATCGTTAATTAACTCGGTTACAGCGCAACACTACCCGTTTTGGCAAATATTCATCTACTCTGCTACACCTTTCAGCAACACAAAAACCTGGAAAAACTTATTGATAGATGATGGCAGAATTACTTGTTATCAAAAAAACGACCCTACATTTGCCAATCAGGTATTGCCTGCAGATACTAATAATAACTGTTGGGTAATGATTCTAAGCGGTAACTTTTTACTCTCACCACATTGCTTAACAGAATTTAACCTGCGCATAAATCACGGCCCAAATAATAGTGCTTTAATATACAGCGATCATGATGAATTAAGCCACATACAAAAAAGAAAAAATCCAAACTTTAAGCCTGACTGGAATCCTGACTTATTTTATAGCCAAGATTATATTGAAAATTGCTGTATTTACAGTGCAAGAGTTATTGCTGAATTAGGGCTTTCACAAACAGCTTTCTCACGCGATTTCTTTTACAATTTAACATTAAGAATAGCCAAGGTTGATGACAATTCAGTTATTCAGCATATTCCAAAAGTTCTTTTTCATAAAATAAAACCCTTGGCTAAATTAGACGCTAGCTTAGCGCAGCTCACATTACAAAACACACTACAAAATGAGCTAATAACGGTACTTAATAATGAAAAGCATGGTTTATTAGTAAGTTGGCCTATCCCCAAAAAAGAACCGCTTGTTTCACTGATTATTCCAACACGAAACGGCCATGATATTTTAAAGCAAGCCATTAATTCAATAGTTGAAAAAACAAGCTATCAAAACTATGAGATAATAATTGTTGATAATCAGTCTGATTGTCAAAAAACATTAGACTACCTTTCTTATTTAACTAAGCGGCATAAAACAGTGCGCGTTGTGCCATACGACTTGCCTTTCAATTACTCCGCTATAAATAACTTCGCCGTAGATCATGCAAATGGCGAAATATTAGGCTTCATTAACAATGATGTTGAAGTAATAAGTAAAAACTGGCTAACAGAGATGGTGAGTCACGCCCTACGAGCTAATATTGGATGTGTGGGGGCAAAGCTTTATTATGCAAATAACACCTTACAGCATGCTGGTGTGATTGTAGGAATGCATGGCTGTGCTGGACATAGTCATAAGTTTTATAAAAGAGCCTCCTTAGGATATTTTGAGCGGCTAATTCATGTACAAAACTACTCAGCAGTTACCGCAGCCTGCTTGCTAATTAGAAAGGAGGTATTCAAACAAGTTGCA
>JBLIBL010000153.1:0-6929 GCA_047633355.1 Polaribacter sp. | reverse complement strand
ACCGTCATGATTAGGTTCAGCAACACGTAAACCATACATGCGTATGTTTTCACGGTTAAGTTGTGCGCGAATAAGGCTAAAGGTTTTATTTAAATAAGCTTGTGCATCTATAGGTGTTGCACCATTCCATTTAGGATTACGTTTACCTGTTTTAGCAAAACTAGCGTGGTATTTTGACGGACAAGTAATGGTGATAAAAAGTCCATCATGATTCAGTATTTTCGATAAATCTTCTAAACCACGAATACGACAATTCAGTTCAGCTTTACGAATTTCAGGGTTCGATACACTCAGTTTTGATAACTCTGCTAATGACGCGGAATAACCATTGTCATTAGTGGCGATAATGTTTTCAAGCATATCAATTGATTTAGCTAATTGTTTCTTGCGATTATTAGCGGTTATGTCGGTTACATAAATTTGATCTTGTTTATTGATAACATTTAAACAACGACCTGCTGTTTCAACACGTTGATTATTTTGTTTTCTTAAAGACCTTAACCACCATGAGCTATCACACATTCTCTCAATTAATCCTATTAATGGATTAACACCTGTTACGGTAAGCGATGCATTTACTTTTGGTACGGGTAAACCAATACGTTCAACTAATCGAACTAAAGCACAATACATAGCATCAATACCTAGTTGGTAATATTTACCTTTAATCTTGAATGCTTGTTTAGAGCGATTTTCAGCTTCATTGGTTAGAGCTATTTCATCTTTACTAAACGTTGAAAACAATTGTGGGTTAGCATCTAAAGCATTAGCCACGGTTTTAGTTGTTAACCTAAGATGAGTATTAGCCTTGAATGAGTTCGGTTCTTGGTAATATTCAGCTAATAATGACTGCCTAAATTCTGGCGGAAAGGGCATTAACTGTTTATCAATCCAGCGTTGATCATAAATGTCGGGTTTAGGCATGTTGAACCACCTCGTTAAATTGTTTTAAAGCGTGTTCAATAAAGCGAAAACCTTTACTCGAAACAAAATAGCGTTGCCAGCCGACACCAAAATAATGAACCGTTGTGGTATAAACCAGTTTCTCTGTTTCGAGGCGTTGCATAGTACGTTTGCTACAACGACCATTGAAAACATGTAAGCCGTTAGTTTTTCCTTTATAGATGCCTAAGTCGCTACATACTTCTAATAAATTTCCATTTGCTAACCATACTAATAAACCAAATTGTGTTTGGGATATTTTCATAGTGATACCTCATGCAATGTATTTTGAAATACATGAGCATTTATATAAGCTTCAATATCAGAGAACTTATACATAACGCGGCGACCAATTTTTACAAAGGGTAGGGGATAACGACCAGTACAGCGCCAAACAGCTAATGTGCCAATGGTGACACCTAAAGTTTCAGCCGTTTGTTTTGGGGTTAATAAATTTGTAGTCATGTTGAACTCCGTTGATTAATGAAAATTAAACTTCGGAATTAATATGAATTTTATTTTTAGGGATGTAACCGCGTGTAGCAGTGTAACGGTACTTTATAACAGTGTAAAAGTACCTTGTAGCTGCTAAACGGCATTTTTATCTAAGGCTAACTAATGCCACAAAGCAGTCCTAATTTAGCCTTGGATTTATCACTATAAATAGTCCGCTTAGCCACACAGCAGACACTCAATGGGAATTATTTTGAGGTTAAAAAGAATAATATACTCAAGTAGTGCTTATTATTTAGTGGTAATCGTCAGAGGTATTTATTTAGATGGCATAACAACGGATACTTAATCCTACGGTAGTGGTTTTTAATGAATTAACTATTAAGAAACCATTAGGTGTCGATATTTTTTACAGTTACCGATCACCAGAAACAAAAAAACATCAATCATGACAATTGATGTTTTCCGTAGTAAAACAATTTTAAATTATTAAGCTTGTTTCTTAAATCGACGTGATACTAAACCAATCATTCCTAATGCAAAAATAGCAAGTGTTGATGGCTCTGGTACGGTGGCCACTTGTCCGAATGAGCTAGCATCACTGTGAATTCTAATAAAATCCACGGAACCAGCAAAATTCTCACTGCCATTATCTTTAAAAAACCGCAAAGTATTTAGGGCCGAGGGCGAAGTGTAACCATTAGTATCATAGGAAGTTACTGAGGTTCCATTGATAGATATCGTATAAGAACCATTATTATTCACGAAACCTAAAACATAGGGAGTGTTTTGTAAGAGGCTCCCTGAAGCATATGTTGAAGAGTTGTAATCATAAACCCCTACACCCTGACCCTGATATCCATTATAATATAAGGCTCTATCACTCGTCCCATTATCACTAAAATTAACTAAACTGTTCCAACCTGAACGCCATGAGCTTGCAGAAAACCCAACTTCGAATGCATAGGATGTTGTAGAAGCGAGCGCAGAATTCATAATCAGCCCTTGAGCTGCCCCGAAATGGTACTGCCCACCGGAAATAGAGCCTCCTAAACCTAATAAGTCTACTCCATTGCCTAAAGTATCAGTTAAATCACCATTAAAATCATAGCTTTTAATTAAACCTGCATTAGCTACATTAGGCAAAAAAGTAACGGCTAATATTAATCCTACTATAGTTGCACTTATAAATTTAAATTTCATTGTTCTTCCTTTTTATTATTTTAATAGATATCTGTAAAACAGGAATTTGTAAATACAAGTAAACTATTACAACTAAAAAGCAAAAATCACACCAAAAAAATAATACCAAATGATTTCAGTTTATTAGTTGTTTTATCTAGATAATTAAAACCAACACTGTAAAATAACTCGACACTGAAATACCAAATAATCTTATGAGTTATAACAAAATATTTATAGTAGTTTCAACATAAAAACCATCAATGAATCTAGTTTTAAACACTTAAAACAATCATTTTAGTAGTGCTATGAATAAAAAATCAGTAGTACTAATTATTGTTATTCAATACTGTAACCCTACTACAAACCAGTATATTCAACACACATCTACCACCTAGCAACTGACTTGTAATCCTTTGGTTTGACATGTCATCCGTTGCTATTATTAAAATCACAAGCCATTGATTTTATATAATAAATTACGCCCTGCAATATCGATGATTTCGAATAAAATAAGGTGATAAGATTTAATATATGCGTACTAACGGAGTTTTATCCGTAGTTAGAGGGAGTTAAATATTGTCAAAGCAATTTTTGATTTATAATTGTAACTTTAGCTTCATTGTTAACATCTAAAATTTAATTCCACAGTCGGCTTTGAGACTTGAAGCGGACGTTAGGATTAATTAGCTGCTAATTTCCGCAATGCGCACCTTTGTGACATTAGTGAGTGTTCTGAAAATCTTAACTTTCACCCGTTATGTTTTTCAAAATACCGTGCACTTCTTTAAGCTGCTACTTGATTTCTCCCAGCATTCTTTGCTATATATAATTTTTCATCAGCTTCAACTATCAATGCTTTAATATCGTGATTTAGATATTGGGCTAAACCTACGCTACATGTAACTTTTCCAACTTTTGAAAATGGCACATCAGCTAATTGAACAAGTAAACGTTCAATAATATTCTTTGCTTGTTCTTAATTATTATCATTAAAAATAATTAAGAACTCCTCTCCGCCAAATCGACCGAAAATATCCGACTTTCTCAAAAAACCAGCAACGAAAGAAGAGAACTCGCATAAGACTTTGTCACCAATATCATGACCGTAAGTATCATTAACACGCTTAAAGTGGTCTATATCCAACATAGCAATACTTAGAAGTTCACCCTCTTTAATATTGCAAATTCTCCTTTCTAAGTGGGAAAGAAGGCTTCTTCGATTGTTTACTTTAGTTAATGTATCTGTGTGAGCAAATTCATTTAGCATCCTATTTTTACGATGCTGTTTATAAAACATAAAAGCGATCAATATTGCTAAACCTAGCGATAAAACGGTAATGAATGTTTCTAATGTCTTAATTCTTTGATGAGATGCTAATTTATCATTGGCAATTAATAGGTTTTTCTCGGCTATTTCTTTTTTATTAACTTCTAGTTCTAAGTTGAATTCAGCTAAAATTACACTTGTCGCCTGCATTGTACGTTTTTTATTAGCTTCATCACTATATAGTGCCCACTTTTTATAGCTACTAGCAGCTAATTTATAATTACCCAATTGAAAGTAACTTTTAGAGAGAAGGAGAAGTGCTTCATGTTTGTATGCTTTTTCCAAATACACATTGGAATTTAGCCCTTTCTCGAATAAGTCTGCTGCTTTCCCATATTCCTTTAATGAATAATAAAGTTCAGCTTCCGCTAATGTTGTATATGCTATATCCACTGAAGACAAAGGTTGAAAGTCCCTCTTAATTTTTTCCAGTAGCGCTTTTGCTTTTTCGGTGTTTTTTTGTGCGACACTGACATCAAAAAGTAATAGTAAACCTGACTTGCCAAGCTCATCTTCGCTATTTAATATATGCTCTGCGGTGTCTAAGTTACCAAGCAATATGTTTATAGTAGCTAAGTTGTTAACAATAAGTGGGTAACTATCAATTTCTATAGCTTCTTGGAAATACTTTAACGCTTGCTCAAGCAAACCTAACGATTGATACCTATAGCCTAAGTTATTTAAGTTTCCTGAAAATACTTGTTTTAAGTTATGCTTTTTGGCATATTTCAAAGCGTTTTTATAAGCAGCTATCTCTTCAGGAATATTATCTTTTCTGGAATAAAAAGCACCTTTCAAGGTAAGAGCAAGCCCATAAGTCTCATGGTTTTTAATTTCTTTAGCTAGGTGAAGAACATCATTTAGTGCTTTATGAAAATCATCGACGGGTGCATCACTTGTAGTCAAAAAAACTAAATTAGCATAGTACACTTCTAAAGCTAGAGCTTTATCTGTAATACCTGACACTTTCACTAGTAAATCATTCATAAAAATCTGAGCATCATTTAAGCTAAGTAAAAGATCATGTGAAGTTGTTTTTTTGAGTGATTCTCTTATCTCATTTTCGGTTTGTAATTGAATATTATTAGTCGCAAAGACGGTAAAACTAACTAATGATAATAAGATAACAATATATTTGTAAATTAATGACATATTTAATGATTAGGAGGTAACTAAAACGATTCAATCCCCCACTTAATATTCCTTTATTATTACGTGTAACTTGATTTACCTTTATGACATAACCAAACAAATAATCAACTTTTTTTTCTCCACTCTTCTTTGATTTTCTCAAAATATGTGAGTAGACATTACAAATGAGATTATCTCGACAAGCTGGACCATTGAAAACAACAAATTCTGGGCATGATGTTTCGAACTAAATCGACCATAATTAATCGACTTGAGACTCACTCGGAAGTTGTCGAGACTGAGGGACAAAACGGACATTAGCACTAACGGGATAAAACTGAATTCAGATTAGTTTTGGTGTCGATAAAGGAGACCTATGTTGTCCGCATTAAATGACTAAAATGTGATGTAAGTGGAACCTAGTAAACTGTATCTAAAACCTGATACTAAATATTTTTATCTGGGTGAATGACCTGATCAAGGTAACTCATTAAGTCTTTGATCATATATATCATATTGTCAGCTTCAGATTCTGTAATTTCAACCTTGCGCCCATGAACGATAGAATCTCTTTTATCTAAGACTATATCAATGAAACCTTGGTAATATTTATTACTCTTAAAAACTTTATTACCAGTAATGAGAGCAATAGCCTCTTCTCTACTGATATTTTGTTTTTTCCCTCTTTTTTCCTTATAAAATTTTTCATCTACCTCTGACTCTGTAAGCCCTGTACTTAATAGTGACGTTCTAACCTCTCTGAAGACCCAATGTTCAAAAGAAATAACGGCAAAAACACAAAATGTTTTGAAATCTTTTTGACTCCTATATTTGTTGGTAAGCTGTCTGTATTTTGTAGAAGGGTCTTCCAAATAGCCTAAAGTTAAGGCTTTCTGTAAAAATTTCATTTTTTCATCTGATAAGTTTGAACCAATCGATACGCCTGTTCCACGTTGATCATAGACCCCCATTGACCATAAATTTTCTCCCTTAATATTTTTGGCACTCATTTGGTGCCATGGGCTTAACCTCGAAACATTAATCTCTGGGATCCAATCTTTGGTAGAGTCATTCGTTATTTTGTATATATATATGAATTTTTCAATAAATTTTGTTGCTAACTTAACAACTTGAAGATGATTTGTTTTTCCTTTTGCATCAGTTACTTCAGAGTTAACGGGGAACTTAATAGGATCTGTAGACATTATTTTAAGCATGAATACTGAGTAGGTATATTCACCAAATACATCTTCTATGCCAAGAGTCATCCCCCATCGAGCTTGATCGTTACTGACTACTTTATGAAGCCTTAATTCAGCCCCAAAATTACCTAAAATAATTGATAGTGGAGGAGTATTATTTGGTTTACCTTGATCATCAATAGAATCAGGAGTCAAAATCACTGCGGGTAGTCTCCCGCCAACATATAACTCTGTTATTGTTTGATCAGGTATTTGAGACTCATCAAACTCAATAGCACTTCCTTTTGCGCCAAAAAATCCATTTAGTACTGTTCTCAAAATCATCTCCTTGAAATTTATTAATATTAACAAGTCGAAAAATTAATATTGACAGGCAAATATTTCTGACTTAATCATCTGTATTTTATCGACTTTACATCTTTACTGTCACGCCATCAATAGCTTGCTGATTTAGACCTATATATTTATCCTTTAAAATATCGAATATTCATCTTTACCTTACAACCTAAATAACTTTTCAGTTTAGCATGAGATAATATATGGCAAAAATGATTGAGGCTAGCGTCGCCTTTGCGCACATCAATGTCATTAACTTAAGGATTTAACACATACGTTTATAATTCATTGGGTACTTATTTGTTTTGTTTCTACGGTCTTGTCGAAAAACTTCCGGTCAGGTCGAATAGCAC